>JAKPIR010000134.1 GCA_029549705.1 Pseudomonadota bacterium
CCGTTGCGCCATTGACGTACCATTTAAGCATGACCGCGGGGTTAGGGAATTTTTGCCAATAATTGCATGGCTCTGAAACCGTGCCATAACTTGCCGTAGCCCCGGCATCCAGCCAGCGTAAAATACTCATTTGGCCCTTGCCTTGTAAATCACCCCCAACAGATGTTAAGTGGTCAGCCAGTGCGCCTGGTAAAAAATTGAGCGTCTCCAAGCCGTCTACCCAAGCCATGCCGGTTTGGTAAATCATAATGTCCTTGGCACCCACTAGCTTATCAGACTGAATATTCATGACAGCCAAGCCACTGCGCGGAATATTTAACCCCGTTGGCGGAAAATACATAGCGCGACTATTGCGGGCTTTCTCAGAAGTGGTCAAATAATAAGCGGTTGCGCGAAACACACCCGCATCACTTTGCACACCTCGGTCTATCACCGCCTTGGCCCGCGTAATTGAATCTGTAGGCAACAACATAGTGGGGCGTATGCCTAACGCATTAAACGGCATTGTTGCATTTGAATTGAAATAAGGGTTTGGCTTACCGGGCGCGCAGGTGTTTTTACACTGCTCTGCATCAAACCCAAAAGTCAGTGCGGAGGTAATTGCGTTGCACTCCACCGCATAAGGTGCTGACCACGCCAGCAAAATAACCTGTTCTTCAGCATGCAGCTGCGAATCTATTTCCCATTTTAAGCGGGTAAATTCACTTAAACTCAGCTTAGCTTTTGCCTTGGGTATATTCACATGCACAATATTTTTTGATGGAATATTGCGTGCGAGTCGGTAATATTCACCGATTTGTACGCTATTGGCATCCGCATCATTAATGACCAGTGCCACATGTTCAGGGCCTAGAACACTTACTTTTTCGGCATTGCCAGCCACACTAGGTGCATTGCCTGCCGCAAAGACAACTTGTTGGCAGAATAAAAAAATTAAGAAAATAAGTGGGCGCATGGCAATTGGCTAATTGGTCATCAGTGATGATCAGCTACTCTATGACCCGGTGTTTCGCCACAAGTTTAAAGACCGAAAAAAGCTTAAATCGCAAGATTGGCATTTACACCCACGGTTGTGTCGGTGTAATCATACACATCTATATTGGAATCACGACTGCTACGCTCTAAGTTGCCACCGATGCTAATGCTGCGTAATGGCGCCCAATCCACACCAAAACTGGCGGTTTTTCCCCAATCAACGCGATCACCATCTGGAATCACCCCTTCACCAAGAAAAGTCCGCTTGGTGATAGCGGCTTTGGCACGCAGGGTAATTTTATCGCTGAACGCATATAGCGGCATGAAGCTGATTGTATTTAAGCGTGTGTAGCTGTTATCAATCGTTTGGTAAGACGCCAGCGAACTCGATGCCGACAAAATCAGGCGTAATTTTCCTGTTGGCGTCCAGCTGTAATCCACATTACCCACCAAGCCAGAAAAGTCGCGCTGAGAAAAATGGTCATGGTCGCGTGAAAGATAGGCAACACGAGCGTTAACACGTGATTTTCCTGAAAGAATCCAGTCAAGTTTGGTTTCAACTTCACGTTCATCAAAAGCCGTATCAAACAGCGTAGCCGCATTGAGTTGTCGCCCGTCGTAATCACCACTACGTTCATGCCCCATCACCGTCACAGAACTGCCTGAACTGAAGTTATACCGCACTCCCGCATCGAGTGAGTTCATAGTAAAACTCTC
>JAKPIR010000172.1 GCA_029549705.1 Pseudomonadota bacterium
AAAGGCTACGGCTGGAAACCCTATTTTGTTGAGGGCGATGACCCGCTGACGATGCACCAAATCATGGCCAACACGCTTGAAACATGCATCAATGATATCAAGCACATTCAAAAAAATGCCCGAGAAAATAACAATCCTACACGCCCAAACTGGCCGATGATTGTATTGCGTAGCCCGAAAGGATGGACTGGCCCGAAAGAAGTGGATGGTCACAAAGTGGAAGGGTTTTGGCGCGCGCATCAAGTGCCTTTAGGCAAGGTAAAAGAAGACCCCAAACACCTAGCGCAATTAGAAAAATGGTTGCGCAGCTATCAGCCCGACGAATTGTTTGATGAAAATGGCCGACTCATCCCTTCGCTCAAAGCGCTTGCGCCATCAGGCAACCAACGAATGAGCGCCAACCCACAAGCCAATGGCGGCTTAATTCGTAAAGCCTTGCGCATGCCTGATTTTAAAGACCATGCCTTAGTCTTTGACACTCCCGGAAAAGTATCCGCCCCTAACACCAAGCCGCTAGGTAAATTCCTGCGTGACATTATGCAACGGAACAACCAGCGCTTTCGCATATTTGGTCCGGATGAAAATAGCTCCAATAAACTGGATGACGTTTATGAAATAAGCAAAAAAACCTGGGTCAGTGGCTATCTGCCAGAAGACACTGATGGCGGCGAGCTATCCCCTGATGGGCGTGTGATGGAAATGCTCTCTGAGCACACCGTTGAAGGCTGGTTAGAAGGCTACCTGCTCACTGGGCGGCATGGCTTTTTCTCAACGTATGAATCTTTTGTGCATGTCATTGATTCAATGTTTAACCAGCATGCCAAATGGTTGGCAATGTCTAAAGCCGTTGCCTGGCGCGCGCCAGTTTCGTCCCTTAACTTGCTCATCACTTCAACTGTTTGGCGGCAGGATCACAATGGTTTCACGCATCAAGACCCTGGGTTTCTCGATATTGTTGTGAATAAAAGCCCTGAAATTACACGCATATATTTGCCGCCCGATGTGAATTGCCTCCTCACAGTGGCAAACCATTGCCTCAATAGCACTGACTATATCAATGTGATTGTTTGTGACAAGCAAAAACACCTGCAGTATTTAACTATGGATGCTGCCATCCAGCACTGTACAAAAGGTTTGGGCATTTGGGAGTGGGCGAGTAACGATGCAGGACTAGAACCTGATTTAATCATGGCATGCGCTGGTGATATTCCGACCAAAGAGGCATTGGCGGCAACCGCGCTATTACGGGAGCATTTTCCGGAACTAAAAATTCGGTTTATCAATGTGGTGGATTTATACAAACTAAACCCGCAAAACGAGCACCCGCACGGCCTCTCTGACCGAGATTTTGATAGTTTATTCACAACGGACAAACCGATTATCTTTAATTTTCATGGTTACCCATATCTCATTCATAGACTAACGTATCGACGAACTAACCATCACAACTTGCATGTGCGTGGCTATAAAGAAAAAGGCAGCATCAATACGCCATTAGAACTGGCGATTCAAAATGAAATTGACCGTTTTAGCCTAGCAATCGCGGCGATTAATCGCATTCCTGCATTACAAACGATTGGTGCACATGTGCAGGAAAAACTGCGCAACAGACAAATTGAATGCGCAGCTATGCGTATGAATATGGCGTAGATTTGCCCGAAGAAGATGCCTGGACATGGCCAAACTTACCGTATTAACTATCAACTGCGGCTCATCCAGCTTGAAAGTGAGCTTGTTTCAGGCTAGCGGTGAACGAGTGCGCTTTCACTACAAACATCTTGACAGCAATCATGCACAAAATTATGACATCGCTTTTAAGGCATTGCTGCAGGATTTAGGAAACATCCAACCAGATATTATCGGGCATCGGTTTGTGCATGGTGGTGAAGTCACAGAAGCGGCTAGACTGTTAGATAAGGCAGAGCGTGCTCGGCTAGAAAGCCTGATTCCTTTAGCACCGCTGCATCTCACAAGTAACTTACTGGGCGTAGATTTATGCACCAAGCAGTTTAATTGCCCACAAATTGCCTGCTTTGATACCAGTTTTCACAACACGTTGCCTGAAATCGCGTATCGCCTACCAATTCCTCAATCACTCAAAATGCGTCGTTTTGGTTTTCATGGCATCAACTATGCGCATGTTGCACAGCAGCTACCATTACTCTTAGGTGAAGTTGCACTTGGCCGTGTGGTCATTGCGCATCTTGGCCATGGCGCCAGTTTGTGTCTATTAGAGAATCTTGTTTCAGTCGACACCAGCATGGGCTACAGCACAGCTGGCGGCATTCCGATGGGGACGCGTAGCGGTGATATCGACCCTGGTGTGATATTAGAACTATTTAATCGATTTGATAGCGCCCAATTGGTGGCATTGGTGTATCACCAAATGGGCTTAATTGCACTGTCTGATGGTGAAAGCAGTGAAATGCAGGCCCTTGTTGAAAGCGATAGCGAAAATGCCAAGTTTGCAGTGGCATACTTCGCACGACAAGTACGTGCCGCTATTGGTGGGTATGCCGCTAAGGTGGGCGGCATTGATGCACTGGTATTTACGGGCGGCATTGGCGAACACGCTAGACTAGTTCGCGCGTTGATTTGTGAACCGTTAGCGTTTCTTGGCTTTCATTTAAATGCCGATGCGAATGCACTTGATCTAACTTTTCTCAACACCCTTACATCGAAACCTATTTTAATCGTTCCGGCCGATGAAGAAGCCGAAATCGAACGCCTAATCCGACACTGGTCTTTAACAAACCCGATAAAAATAAAAGGAGAATATTCATGACTATTAGTGCAATTTGTAACAGAGAAGTCATTACCGTGCAACGTGATGCCACCATACTGCATGTAGCCACGCTCATGCGTCAATATCATGTGGGCGATGTGGTGGTGATTGATAATCACAAAGATAAAACCGTGCCCGTTGGCATTGTCACTGACCGTGATGTCGTGGTGGAAGTGGTGGCCACGGAGCTCGATAGCGCGGTGATAACGGCTGGCGACATCATGGTGCATAGCTTGACGGTCATCAAAGAAAGCTCTGGCATTTTTGAGGCCATTATATTGATGTCCAGTAAAGGCATTAGGCGCCTGCCGGTCGTAGATGATGATGGCAATCTGCTCGGCATTATCACGTTGGATGACTTACTGTTATTACTTGGTAAAGAGCTTGGCGCGTTTAGTAAATTAGTGGCTCGCGAACAAAAAAACGAAGCAACGAAACGGCGCTAGCGACTGGTCTTTGCTAAATCCATATTAACTAGACACGAAGGGAAATACATCATGACGATCAACAAAACATTTTCAACCCACAATCCCGGTAACTTTAACCGTCCAGGCTTTGAGAAAGATACAGATGCTTATAAGAGTAAGGGTAAGTTAGCAGCGCCTGCGGTCTGTGGGCAATGCGGTGCCGTTTATTATGAAGGTCGGTGGCAATGGCTAAATGCGCCTGCCAATGCAGATCCCGTTACATGCCCAGCTTGCCACCGCGTGAATGACAATGCACCAGCAGGCTACGTGACATTAAAAGGACCTTTTTTTGAGAGCCATGGTGAAGAAATAAGGCGCTTAATACAACATCATGCAGAGCATGAGCGCTCAGAACATCCCCTCAAGCGTATCATTGCATTCGATATTCAAGCTGAGGCGTTGCTGGTCACGACAACGGATACGCATTTGGCGCGCGGTATCGGTGAAGCTATCCACCACGCCTATCAAGGTGAATTGAAAGTAGAACATGCCGCTGGTGAAAATTTGGTTCGCGTGTACTGGACGCGTTAAACCGCGCAATTACAGCATCAATTCAGCATCAACCTTTTCTGTTACCCTGCAAGCCTTGTAAATAAAGGCTCGCAGGGCATTAAACTTTTCTCGGGTAAAAATTTCAACATAAATCGATTTACTTCCAGCGCAAATTTTGCTTACCTTTTTGCCTTTCGCTAAACAAATATCATGGTTTTTTTTCATGCAATGTCTGACAGTTTATACAGCGCTTAGCAGTCGGATAGGCCGTTAATCGCTCTACACTGACCGATTCGCCACAGTCACCACAAATGCCATAAACACCTGCTTGTATTCTGTCGAGTGCTGCGTATAAATCATTCACTTTTTGCAAGTGTATGCCAATCATAGCATTGTCCAAATCCACCACAGATTCTGCAATAGATTCATCCCCATGCGTCGTCACTTCACCGCTAACATCGGCAAAACTCGTTCTGAGCGTTGGATTCATTTCGTCTTTTGTTTCATTCAACAATCGCGCTAACTCGGCTTCCATCGCAAGTTTAAGTGTGGCAATGTGTTGCTTGTTGATTGCGGACATAGCATCTCCTATACTGTGTATTACTTGAACCAATAAAAACCTACTGATTCCAATATAAACATTCATTCCACATTTAAGAATGCGTGCTAGCACGTAGAGGTATACTGCAGGTTAACTGCTAAACTAACGGTATTTATCAATGATATTTTTAAGTGTTAAACAATATGTAATCTGGCTGCGGTGGTTCATATTGGCCAGTTGCCTGACAAGTACAACGCTAGCTTTCGCACAGCCTGTTTCTTGGCAATTAAGTGGCAATGTATTTGAATATACGGTGCAAGCTGGCGATTCGCTGACTAAAATCAGTGCGCGCTATGGCGTGTCGAGCGCAGTTCTGGCGCGCGAAAATGGCTTAAAGCCCAATGCAGCATTGACCCCAGAGCAAAAGTTACAAATCGATAACCGACATATCGTGCCAGATGCGCTAGGCTTGGATTTACTCATCAATCTGCCACAGCGCATGCTCTATTTTTATCAGGATGGGCAATTGAAACTCACTTTTCCTGTGGCATTGGGTAAACCCACTTGGCCGACACCTACCGGTGAATTTACTGTCAAGAACAAAATAGCCAATAAAACTTGGATTGTGCCGATCTCTATTCAAGAAGAAATGCGGCGCGAAGGTAAAGCCGTGAAAACGCATGTGCCACCCGGTCCGAATAATCCGTTAGGTAAATATTGGCTGGGGTTAAGTTTGTCTGGTATCGGCATTCATGGCACCACAGCACCGGCCAGTATTTATCGCTTTCAAAGTCACGGTTGCATTCGTTTGCATCCGGATGATATTGAAGTTTTGTTTAACCAGATTGAACCTGAAGCCGCGGGTAACATTATTTATGCCCCTTTGCTTTTAGCAGAGTCTGAGGGTAGAATTTTTATCGAGGCTCACCAAAACATTTATAAAAACCAGCGTGCGTATCAAAAACTGGATGTTTCACTCAATGCACTTGAACAATGGGCAAATGACGCCATGTTAACAGAGCGCATAGACTGGGAACGCGCAAAGCAGGTGCTAGAGCAACGTGACGGCATTGCAAGAGATGTCACGCGTGAATATTAGATGAGTAAATGAAGAGGTACCAAACCATGAAAAATGAAATTTGCAAAACACGCCGCAATCTACTGAAAAGTAGCATGGCGCTCGCTTTAGCGGGCTTAAGCAGTCGCCCTGCGCTCGCTGCTTTTAAACCGCAAGACGCCAAAGAGACGATAGTGCGCGAATTGGCTTTTTATAATCTGCATACGGGAGAAAATCTCAAAGCTGAATATTGGTCTGAGGGTGGCTATATTCCTGACGCATTGGCTGGCATTGACCATATTTTGCGCGATTTTCGTACGGATGAGGTGTTACCGATTGACCCACAGCTGCTTGACTTACTGCATAACCTGCGCAGCACACTAGGCACAAATCAGCCATTTCAGATTATTTCTGGCTATCGTTCACCTACCACCAATGCAAACCTAGCCGCAAATTCCGGCGGTGTGGCAAAACGCAGTTTGCACATGCAAGGCAAGGCCATTGATATTCGCATTGAAGGTACTCCCCTAAAACACCTGAGAGAAGCGGCGATTGCATTACAAGGTGGCGGGGTTGGCTATTACCCGGGCTCAAATTTTGTGCATATGGACGTTGGTCGCATTAGAACTTGGTAGATCCAGCATGTGAGTGCTTACTTTCAATTTGTCACACTGGAAATCAGCCACGACATCTGTGCAAATATAATAACCTACAATAAAAACTGGAGCACTGATGAACGACCGTATTCAGCAACTGTTAGACCAAATCACGACGCTTGAAGACGAACTGCGCACCGCCCTCAACGAACAACAATCCAGCATATTTTTTCAAATTAAGGGTAAACGTGTTGAGTTTGAACAATCCATCAAAGAAACGCATCGCCGGTTAAAGCGAAATTTCTTTCGCTGGTTAGTGACCGACAGGCCGCAAAATTTAATCACGGGGCCAATTATTTATTCCATGATTGTGCCTTTACTCATCACGGATTTATTTATCACGTTCTATCAGCTCACTTGTTTTCCCATTTACGGCATCAAAAAAGTGAAACGCGCCGACTACATTATCTTTGATCGCCAACATCTCAATTACCTGAATTTTATTGAAAAATTTCATTGCACTTACTGCGCCTACGGCACAGGCATGATTGCCTACATCAGTGAAATTGTGGGGCGAACCGAACAATACTTTTGCCCGATTAAACATGCGCGAAAGATTTTAGGCACACATAGCCGTTATGCCCATTTTTTAGAGTACGGCGAAGCTGATAACTATGAAGCAAAACTCGAAGCAATGCGTGTAGTGCTCAATCAAGAATACGAAAAAAACCAATCCAAATCAGGACATTGAAAATGAAAATCACTTTTCTAGGCGCTACAGGCACGGTAACCGGCTCAAAATACCTCTTAACAAGTGAAACACCGCAAGGGGAAAAAAAACGCATTCTCATCGACTGCGGCTTATTCCAAGGGCTCAAACAGCTAAGGCTGAGAAACTGGGCTGCCCTACCCATTAACCCGCAAGATATTCAAGCTGTCATTTTGACGCATGCGCATATTGACCATAGTGGCTATTTACCATTATTAGTTAAAAATGGCTTTACTGGCAAAGTGTATTGCACCGAAGCCACCCGTGACCTGTGCGAAGTCTTACTTTTGGACTCTGCTTATTTGCAAGAAGAAGAAGCAAGATACGCCAATAAAGGTGGATTTTCTAAACATACGCCTGCGTTACCGCTCTATACGCAAGACGATGCACAGAAAGCCATTGCACTACTTACCCCTGTGCCGTATGAACAGGACATTGATTTGGGCGACGGCTTATTCGCCAAGCTTTTTCCGAATGGCCATATATTAGGCTCAGCTTTTGTGCACATCCACAATCATAAAACCTCAATTGTTTTTTCTGGTGACATTGGGCGACCTCATGACATTTTGATGAAAGCACCTGCAATCATCAAACAGGCCGACTACCTAGTGCTTGAGTCCACTTACGGTAACCGCCTGCATGACAAATCTGACCCAAAAATTAGACTCGCTGAAATTATCAACCAAACCGTTAAACGTAAAGGCGTGGTCGTTATTCCCGTGTTTGCAGTGGGCCGTGCGCAAGAATTACTGTATTACATCCATTTACTTAAAGCGTCCAATGCCATCGCAAAGGATACGCCCGTTTACCTCAATAGCCCCATGGCAGTCGATGCTACTGCAATCTTCAATCATTTTAAAGATGAGCACCGCTTAACCCCAGAGCAAAGCCATGCGCTCTGTCATACAGCCCATATTGTTAACAGCGTTGATGAGTCAAAACGATTGAATGCAACCAAGGGGCCAATGATTATTCTTTCTGCCAGCGGTATGGCCACAGGTGGGCGCATCGTGCACCATCTTAAAGCGTTTGCGCCTGACCCCAAAAATACCATACTTTTTGTTGGGTTTCAGGCGGCCGGCACACGCGGCGCTGCCATGCTGGATGGCGCTGAAAGCATTAAAATTCATGGCGAGTACGTGCCAATACGTGCGCAAGTGGAGTATGTTTCAAATTTATCCGCCCATGCAGATTATTCAGAAATTATTGCTTGGCTACGCGGTTTTGAAAAACCACCGAAAAAAACCTTTTTAGTGCATGGTGAACCCGTGGCAGCAGATGCCATGCGCCTGCATATTGAAGAACAATTACGCTGGAATGTTGAAGTTGCTGAATACTTTGAAACAGTAGAACTTAACTAGATTTTTCATTAAATTACCCGATTAAACGCTACGTGAAAAAACAAATGCTCTGGAAGCCTTATAAATAAAGGCTTCCAGAGCATCAAAAAAGTTACTGCTATTTTTGTTGTATGGATTGCAGTATATTTCGCACCGCTAAAATCACTTCAGAAGCCGTGAGTCCGATTGGCCCAACCCCTTTTTTTACCAGTGCATCCGCGGCTGCGCCGTGTACATATACACCGAGTTTTGCGGCATCAATTGCCGCAAGACCCTGCGCCATCAAACTGCCAATGATGCCACTTAAGACATCGCCGGTGCCACCACTTGCCAACCCAACGTTACCAGAGGTGTTGATAAAATAATGATCTTCATCTTGCGCAATGACTGTGCCAGCGCCCTTAAGCACACATGTCGCTTTAAACCTCTTTGCCAGTTTTATTGCGATTTCTAGTCGATTTTGCGTCACCGTTTCATTGTTGCATGCTAGCATTCGCGCCGCTTCACCCACATGCGGGGTCAACACGGTTTCAGAAACGCGGTTTGCAACTGCAGTCGCTAAATACGTATGATTGGCAATAAGATTGAGCGCGTCTGCATCCAGCACAATAGGAACACTTTGATTCACCCAATATTCAAGCTGCTTAATCGCAACGATTGACTGACCTAAACCAGGGCCAATCACCAGGCCATTTAATTGCGGCAATTGCGCAATTTCATCTAATGCGCGTAGCATGATTTCTGGCTGTAGAAAATCAACTGCCGGTGCGTTTTCACTTAACAGTGCAGCATAGATGCGGCCAGCACCGCCGTATAATGCTGCGCGCGCCGCCAGCAAAACTGACCCGACCATGCCAGCAGCGCCGCCTATTACAGCCACACTGCCAAAAGTACCTTTGTGCGCATCTGCACTACGTAGCGGCAGGACGCCATCGAACATGTCTAGCGATAAATAACGATTATCTTCTTGTTGCGTGTTATGCATTATTTGTTTTCACGGAAGTTCTTTTTGCCCAAATATCTAACAACGTGATGGTTATTGTCAGCGTGACTGGTCCCAGAATAAGGCCAGCCGCGCCAAAAACTAATAGCCCCCCAACAACGGACATAAAAGCTAAAACGGTATGAAGTTTTAGCCTGTTTCCAACAAATACTGGTCTGAGCAAATTATCAATAGTACTCACAACCAATACACCCCAAATCGTCAGCATCAATGCACTCCCTGTATTGCCATCCAATGCTAAAAAGAGTGCCGCTGGCGCCCAAATAATAGATGCCCCCAGCATGGGCACAATAGCCAGTAAACTCATCACCAGACCCCATAAAAATGGCGCAGGTAAATCAAGCCACCAAAACATTAGCCCGCCCAGCAGGCCTTGTACGGCAGCAATGGCAAAGGTGCCATAGACGGTTGCATGAATGGTGTCACCAACACGCTGAATCATGTAATCCATTTCATTATCTGAAAGTGGCGAAAGCGCTTTGATTGCGCCAATCGCTAAGTGACGGTCCCGAATGAAAAAAAACAGCATGTAAAAAATCAGGCAGATGCCTAACACCTGATACACCGAACCTTTAACAATAGCCCCAGCAACACCGCCCAGCCAAGCTGTAAAGCTTTTAAGTGTGCCGGGCAAGTCTACATATTTCTCGACCTTATCAACAATTGGCGCCAATTGTGGCTGTGCCTCTAGCGAGCGCCGCCATTCGCCTGAGTTGATTTTTTGCTCGACTATCTGTGAACCTTTAACCGCCTGTATCACCAGTTGCTGCCCAACAAACAATGCAGGAATGACAACAATCAAACCAATTAAAAAAATTGAAATCAATGCAGCCAAGCCTGTGCGCTTAAATTTAGCTTCTAGCCAGTTTTGTAGTGGCGTAAATAAAACAGCTAGCGTTAACGCCCAAGCAACCACAGCCAAAAACGGCAACGCCATTTTGTAACACAAATAAATACCAAGAACGGTCACCATCATGAGAACGAGCGTTTGCACATGGCCGATAGTTCCCCAATCATCCGTCTGAACATCTTGCTGGGTTGGTGCCATTTCATCCATACTTAGATTTCCTTTGTCCCAATACAGTAATTGTTATTCGCTAGGCCATAAGTAAGCGGCTGGCCTATTTTATATCAGTTACTAAACCGATGCAGACAAATAGCATGGCAGTAAGATATCTCTCTTAGTTACGGTTGCCACAATCTGCACGCCGCAAGATAAGAAAAAAGGCCTACATTGCTGTAAGCCTTATTCAAATTGGTGGCCCCCCTGTGAGTCGAACACAGCACCAACGGATTATGAGTACAAGTGAGTAATCACTATCATCGCAGAAAGCTACAGAATTGTAAGTAATTTTTTGACCGCTCCTGCATCACGCCCTGCAAACCGAACCTATGCCGAACCTTTTTGTACAAAATCGCGGTTAGTTTTGTTGTAAAAATCATTAAAAACAATCAGTTATCACTGCCGATCTCCGAACCGAACCCGAGCCTCTGTTGAAGTTTTGGAGTGGGTACCAGTTGGTATAAAAAATATTCTTCTGAGTCAGCGTCTTTCTGGAGAGGTTGGGCTTCTTATCGGAAAGACAGCATCTAATGCGCTATCACAGCATTATTAATCAGAACGGACAAAGAATTTTTACTCTAAAGATTTATTGAATTCAAAAGCAAGACTCGGAGTGTTTACATATTCTGGAACAAGTACATTATCATTTGTACTTAACAAGAAGTTTCACTATGGACACTAAAACTCAGAAAAACGCACTTGCCGATAGAATCCTTAATGATGACCGCTGGCTGAAAGTTTTAGCTAAGGATGCTAGTGCTGATGGCCAGTTTTATTATTCAGTAAAAACTACAGGGGTATATTGCAGGCCATCATGCGGCTCTCGCACGCCATTGCCGGAAAATGTTCAGTTTCATCTAACAACGCAAGATGCCGAGCAGGCAGGATTCAGGCCATGTAAAAGATGCAAACCTAACCTTCCACCATTAAAGGAACAATTGGCCGCTAAGATTGCGCTTGCATGCAAACTAATTGAAGCATCAGACGAAATACCCAGCCTTACTGAATTGGCAGAAAAGTCTGGTTTAAGTATGTATCACTTTCACAGAACATTCAAAGCGATTACTGGACTTACACCCAAAGCCTACTCAAAAGCGCATCGAGAAAATAGACTTAGAAACCAATTGCAAAAAAGCGATAGCATAACCAATGCTATTTTTGATGCAGGTTACAGCACTAATAGCCGATTTTACGAACAATCTAATCAGGTATTAGGTATGACACCTTCCAATTATCGCTCTGGTGGTAAGAATACTGAAATACGCTTTGCTGTCGGAGAATGCTCACTAGGCTCAATATTGGTCGCGAGTAGTCCTCTGGGAGTATGCGCAATTCTAATGGGTGATAGCCCTGAACCATTAGTTGAGGATTTACAGAATAGATTTCCCAATGCCAAATTGATTGGTGGTGATGCAACTTATGAAACAATCATTTCTAAAGTCGTCGGTTTTGTCGAAGCCCCAGAATTGGGATTAGATTTGCCTTTGGATATACGTGGCACTGCTTTTCAGCAAAGGGTATGGCAGGCATTACGGGAGATTCCAGCTGGTAAAACCCTAAGCTATTCAGAGGTGGCAAATAAAATCGGCTCACCTAAAGCAGTCCGTGCAGTTGCAGGTGCTTGTGCCGCCAATGCAATTGCAGTGGCGATTCCTTGTCATCGAGTAGTAAAAAATGATGGTGGTATCTCAGGTTATCGTTGGGGTGTTGAACGTAAAAAAGCGCTACTAGACCGTGAGTCGTTAGAAGCATGACTTTATCGTTAAACATACCTCTACCCAATGACTTCAGACTGCAAGATTTCCTTGAGTTTCATAGTCGTGATGCTTTAGGCATTTCAGAACGAACTACTAATAGCAGTCTTGAAAAGGGCATTCTATGGTCAGGGTTACCTGCTCGCATTCGCATTAGCTTTAAGCATGATACGGTCATGGCAGAATTATCATTGGATGGTGCTATGCCTGCGCAAAGTGAGTCTAAGTTTGAATCTTTAGTACTCAATATGCTTGGTCTTAATCAACCAACGAACCGCTTTCAAGACACTTTTAAATCGCATCCACACATTGGGAAACTGATAGCAGAACAGCATGGGTTACGGGTTCCACAGGCAGCTTCATTATTTGAAGCGCTGACATGGGCGATTACTGGACAACAGATTAGTCTAAGCGCTGCGATTTCAATTCGCCGCAAACTCATTCAGCATATAGGAATAACACACTCTAGTGGAATTGCCTGCTATCCAGACGCAGCACAAGTGACCATGATTTCTGAAGATGATTTCAGACTCTT
>JAKPIR010000212.1 GCA_029549705.1 Pseudomonadota bacterium
AATTACGTGTGTACTTAAAGTTTTTGCGGCAATGCCCATGGCTTCAGCGCCATAAAACGCCATTGGGCGCAGGTAAGCTGATTCCAAGTTGTTGTCACGCACCGCGGCACGCTGGGCCTCACTGATGGTGGCTTTATCAAACGGCATTTTCATTTGCAGAATATGCGCGCTGCGGAATAAGCGGTCAGTGTGGTCTTGCAGACGGAAAATCGCCGTGCCTTTATCTGTTTTGTAAGCGCGCACACCTTCAAATACGCCCATGCCGTAATGCAAGGTGTGGGTGAGTACGTGGGTGGTGGCATCGCGCCAGTTGACCATTTTGCCGTCGTACCAAATAACGCCGTCGCGATCTGCCATTGAACTTGGAATTGCCATTTCTCTGCCTTATAAACGATTTAAAGTAAAAGCATTATTGTAAACTAAAGGGCGGAATTCTTGTCGCATGTTAAAATCAAAAAATAAATATAAATGAACATAATTGAGGTGTGTGGTGCAGAAATTTTTGAAAATATTTAGTCTTGCGTTGCTAGTATGTTTTTTGGCGGCCTGTAAACCCGCAACAGAAGCGGGCAAGCTGGTGGCGCAAGATATTACTGGGGCAGATTTTGGCCAGACATTTCATTTGACGGATCACACAGGTAAACCCCGCACGATGGATGATTTTAAAGGTAAGGCGATTGTTTTGTTTTTTGGCTACACGCATTGTCCAGACGTTTGCCCAACTACCATGGCCGATTTAAAGCATACGATGAAATTACTCGGCACGCGTGCTGATGAAGTGCAGGTTTTATTTGTTACCCTGGACCCCAAGCGCGATACGCAAGAGGTGTTGGCGCAGTTTGTACCCTCATTTGATGCGCGCTTTATCGGTTTGCGCGGCAGTGAAGAAGAAATCGCTGCAACCGCCGCCGTATTTAAAATCTACGCCAAAAAAGTTGAAGCACAAGGCCAAAGCGGTTACACCATCGACCATAGCGCAGGCATGTACATTTTTGATAAGAATGGAAAAATTAGACTGTATGTGGATTATGGGCAAAAGCCAGCCGACATTGCCAACGACATCAAACAAATTCTTTGAGTGCGCGTGTAAAAATTAACATTAATGTTGCATCTCTACACACGGCTGAATTTTCCCGAGTAACCGCTAGGGTCATGCCCGCAGAATATACCCGCTAAAGCAGGTTATTCATGCGACAAAAAAACAATGCCCTGGAAGCCTTGTAAATAAAGGCTTGCAGGGCATTGTAAAAGGTTGTATGCACAATAGATTAAAAATTTTGCATTTTTTTTGGATGTTTTTAGTTAGCAGGTGCTGGGCCAAAACGGTTGTCGCCTGGCGTGCCTGGAATCACAAAGAAGTAGAGTAAAACTAAACCAACGATTGGAATAAGACCAATCAACAAAAACCAGCCGCTTTTATCTACATCGTGTAAGCGACGCACCCCTGCAGCGAGCGATGGCAAAATAAAACCAAGTGCGCCTAGCCCAACAATACCAAAACCAATCATCCCTAATGTTTCAGATATGCTGGATAAAATACCCGCCAACACCAAGCCGGCGATATAAAACAAAATAAAAGCTAAATAAAACCACCAATATTCTGAACGTGTAGCACGGCCAGAAAAGTCAGCGTATTTTGACAAGCAAGTTTTCACTGATTCTACAAAAGTCATTGTTTACTCCCTATAAGTAATTTAAAAATTGACCAAAAAACTGCATTATTATTTTTGGAACAACGACAATCTAACATGAAATTTGTAATTTACAAACGGTGCAGTTGTGGTGATAAATTTTTGAGTTCTTTTTCTGCGGACTTGTAATCTGGACAAATACTGCTCACTACCGCCCAAAATTTAGCAGAATGGTTCATTTCTTTTAGGTGTGCCAACTCGTGGCAAATCACGTAATTGATGATGTGCGGCGGGGCTTGCAGTAGCCGCCAATTGAGGCGTACCTCACCACGGCTGTTGCAACTTCCCCAGCGCGATTTTGCGTTTGAAAGCGTGAGCGGCGGCGTTGGTACATGGAGTTTTGCGGCAAAAATTTCCAGCCTGCGACTAAAATCAGCCAGCGCCTGTTTTTTATACCAGGCGATGACTTTGCGGCAGGTCAGTGTTTGGTTGTTGGGGTCTTGCTGTGCAATCAAGAGCTTGTTTTGCGTTAATACGGCGGTTTTGCTGGTGCTGTGTTGTGTAATCTGCAGTTGCACATCCGTACCCAAATACAATAGATGCTCATCATTTAGCCATTGAATCGGTTCAATGTAATTGGCCTCGCGCGCTTTGAGTTTGCTTAAAATCCAATGCGCTTTTTGTTGCAATACTTGATTTAGCTGATATTCAAAAATACGTTTTGGCGCATGCACCACCAAACCGTCTGCGGTAATTTTTAGGCCGATGGTACGGCGTTGGCGGCGTTCAAGCAAATAAGAAATGGTTTCGCCATTGGGCAATTGAAGGGTGGGGTTAGTCATTTAGGTGCAACCGTTCGTGCTGAGCCTGTAAAAGCTTGGTTGTTACCAACACAGTTATATTGCCCTTCGACAAGCTCAGGGTGAACGGTGTAAAGCAAGTTTGAATAGGGTTTAAACATGTTGCGGCAAAAGCAGCATTTCACTTTCAATCCACTCTTCCACGCGCTTATTCACCTCATCGGCCTTCAAACCAGCCGTTTTAATGGGCTTGCCGATACTCACTGTAATGGTGCCTGCCTGCTTGATAAAGGCATTTTTGCGCCAGAATAAGCCTGCATTATGCGCCACTGGCACCACTGTGCTTTGCGTGTGTGATGCTAACCAAGCCCCACCAATATGGTATTTGCCGCGCACCCCTGGCGCCACGCGTGTACCTTCAGGAAAAATTACCACCCACAGGCCGCGTGCTAACCTGTCTTTACCATGTTTGACTAATTGTTTTAGCGCTTCACGGCCGCCGGCGCGGTTGATGGGGATGGCAGACATGGCAATCCACGCCCAGCCCATAAAAGGAATGAACAGCAGCTCACGTTTTAGCACCCAAATTTGCGGTGGAAAAATGACTTGCAAAGCAATGGTTTCCCAAGCCGACTGGTGCTTGCACAAAATAATGGAAGGATGGTCAGGAATGTTTTCGCGCCCACGCACGGTAAAGGATAAGTTGCAGGTGAGTTTTAGCCACGCTAATGAACAATGTGCCCAATAACTCGCCATGCGTGAGCGGGTGATGTTGTTGAGCGGAAACATTAAAATGACCAACAGCGCAAAAAGCGGCGTGATGATGAACATGCCTAAATAAAATAAAAATGCGCGAATTATCAAAATGAAATTAGCCATCAGTCATCCATCTCTAGTATCTTTTGCACGGCTTCAGCCAAGTCTGCACATATCCAGGTATTGGCTGGTAGTGCTTTGTCTGCATGGGTTAAAGAGGCGGCGAGTGTAGTTTCACCTTTGCCGGTGCGCACTAAAATGGGTTGGCAGCCCGCGTTGGCAAAGGCCTGCAAATCACGCAAGGCATCGCCGACTGCGGGAACGCCCGTTAAATCAACCGAAAATCGTTTGCCGATTTCTTCAATCATGCCTGCTTCTGGTTTGCGACAATGGCAATGTTCATCAGCAGCGTGAGGACAATAAAATATGGCGTCAATACGGCCGCCATAACTCGCTAAGGCGTGGTGCATTTTGTCATGAATCGCATTGAGGGTTGCCATGTCAAACAAACCGCGGCTGATGCCCGATTGGTTAGTCGCAACCGCCACTTTAAAGCCAGACTGATTAAGCAAGGCAATGGCTTCCAAACTGCCAGAAATTGCTATCCACTCATCAGGGTTTTTGATGAACTGGCTGGAGTCTTGGTTAATGACACCATCGCGGTCTAAAATGACGAGTTTCATATTGTTTTTTGCCCCCTCGCTCGCAGGCGGGAGAGGCCTGGGGTGAGGGCTAGACTGCTGAAATATAGCCTGCTCATTAAATTTGTAGTGTGCATTTCCCTATCCCTGACCCTCTCCCGCCTGCGGGCGAGGGGATGATTTCATGATGTCTGTTTTATGAAATTTTCTAGCTCGCTAATTTAGATAAATCTGCCACGCGGTTCATGGTTTGGTGCAAGATTGCCAGCAAACCTAAACGGTTGGCTTTCAGCGCTGGGTCGTCTGCATTGACCATCACGTTATCAAAGAAGTCATCGACAGGCGCTTTGAGCGCGGCTAATGCTTGCAGTGAGGCAGTGTAGTCGCCACTTTCAAAAAGCTGATCGGCTTTAGGTTTTACTTTGCCTAAAGCTGCATTGAGTGCAATTTCAGCTGGTTCTTGGAGTAGGTTAGTGGTCACGACAGCCTTCACTTCACCTTCTACTTTTTTGAGAATATTGCCCACACGCTTGTTGGCAGCGGCAAGTGCTGGTGCTTCAGGCAGATTTGCAAAAGCACCTACCGCGGTAATTCGTCTAGGAATATCTGAAAGTAGCTGTGGACGCAGAGACATTACTGCATCTATTACTGGTGAATTTGTTTCGTATTCGTCATAAGCATCTTGAGCTAAGTGAGGGTTTTTTTGCAATGCTCTTGCAGTCTGTGTTTCAGTAAGTGCTATGTAAGTTTTGAGACGGTCATAAATAAAATCTGGCAAAGCTCCAAGCATCGAATAATTTTTTTGATTAAATTGTTGAGATGCTATTTGTATTAAATTATCTAACGATAATTGAAGGTTGTGTTCAATTAACATCCTAATGATACCGAGTGCTTGACGACGTAAGCCAAATGGGTCTTTGTCGCCAGTCGGTTTTTCACCAATACTAAATAGTCCGACCAATGTTTCTAGTTTATCGGCCAGCGCAACGACAATTCCAGTTTGGTTGCGCGGTAGGGTGTCGCCCGCAAAGCGCGGCTTATAGTGGTCTTCAATGGCATAAGCCACCTCATCGTCCAGCTTTTCATGTTGTGCGTAGTAGCGGCCCATAATGCCTTGCAATTCTGGAAATTCGCCCACCATATCCGTCACTAAATCGGCTTTAGAAAGGCGCGCGGCAAGCTCTGCTTGTTCAACCAATTTAGCATCACCAATCAGTTTAGCTATTTCACTAGCAATTTTCACCACACGCTGATTACGCGCACCTTGCGAACCTAATTTATTGTGATACACCACTTTATCAAGACCAGCAATGCGGCTTTCCAAGGTTTTTTTACGGTCTTGGTCAAAGAAGAATTTAGCATCCGCCAAACGTGGACGTACTACGCGCTCGTTACCGCCAATCACCGCGCTGGCATCCGCTGGCTTAATATTTGAAACAATCAAAAATTTGTTGGTCAGTTTTCCGTTTGCATCGAGTAGCGGAAAGTATTTTTGATTTGCTTTCATGGTCAAAATCAAACATTCTTGCGGCACTTCTAAAAATTCTTTTTCAAATTGACCGAGCAATACATTAGGCAATTCCACCAATGAATTCACTTCGTCCAGCAAAGCTTCATCTTCAATTGGTTTTAAATTTTCTTTAGCGGCGGCGGCACCCAGTTGGCGCACAATTTCGGCACGACGCTCATCATAACTGGCAATGACTGCGCCTTCATTTTTGAGTTGCTCAGAATAGGTGTCAGCATTTTTAAGCGTAATCACTGCATTTTTGGCTTCAAAACGGTGGCCTTGCGTAATGTTGCTGGCAATTAAACCGAGCGCTGAAACAGGTACAATATCACTGCCGTGCAAAGCCACCAAACCATGTGCTGGGCGCACAAAATTCACATTGCTCCAGCCATCGGCCAGTTGATAAGTC
Organism: Pseudomonadota bacterium; assembly: GCA_029549705.1. Classification (GTDB taxonomy): domain Bacteria; phylum Pseudomonadota; class Gammaproteobacteria; order Burkholderiales; family Methylophilaceae; genus Methylotenera. The sequence goes on from JAKPIR010000212.1 coordinate 5,748, forward strand.
ATCACTTTGGGAATTGGCAACTTAGCGAGCGTTTCATCAATGGCTTTTTGCAAACCATCGCGTAAGTTTGCGCCCGTTTGGGTGATTTCAATAAAAAGCGCTTCGTTTTTGCCATCTGGCTGTCTGGTGAGTTTGCTCACTGCGCTTTCGTCTAGCCCCATGCCTTGCAAACGCTTAATGAGCGCAGGTGTGGCGTTGCCATTGGCGTCCATTC
>JAKPIR010000174.1 GCA_029549705.1 Pseudomonadota bacterium
ACGTTTACCATCGGCATAAATATGCGAACCGCTGCCGCCTAGCGTGACGATGAGTGCTTTTACTTTTTCAGCCAGTTGCGCCAATGTCAGCCCAGTTTTGTCTTGAATAATTTGTGACTCATAGTCGTTCACCGCCAAATAATCGGCCATCTCAATGAAATGCAGTAACTCATCACCGTTGAACATGGGTAAACCTTGGCCCGGGTCGAACATAAAGGGAATACCAGCCTCAAAGCACTCGCGCGCGTGTTGAAACATGCCTTCACGACCATCAGGGGCAATAATTGCAAGTTTCACGTTTTTAACGTCATTGACACTGTTTTGGTGAGATTCGATCATAGCCCCTGGATGAAAAGCTGTGATTTGATTGTCATCCGTATCGGTGGTAATAAAAGCTTGTGCCGTGAAACTATGCGGTATGGTTTTAATGTGTGCGGTATTTAATTTGTTGTGGTGCAACCATGTGGTGTAGGTGCCAAAATCTTCACCCACAGTGGCCATAATCAGAGGGTTGCCTTCTAGTAGCTGCAAGTTGTAGGCAATGTTGCCCGCAGTGCCGCCAAATTCACGACGCATTTCCGGTACGTAAAATGCCACACTGAGCGCGTGGATTTTATCAGGGAGAATATGATTTTTAAATTGATCTTGAAACACCATAATGGTGTCAAAAGCCAGTGAGCCGCAAATAAGAGTAGACATAATGACCGGATAGAGGGGATGTTTGAAAGCGCTATTATCTTGCAAATAGCGCTTTATAGCCAGTGCGCATTAGTGCGCCTTTACAGCGCCGTCTATCAAGATTTTTGCGGCAATTTTTGCATATTTAATCGCACCTGAACCACGCTTCATTTGTTCCGCCTGCACTGCCCCTTCAAACAGCAACGAAAGCTGCAATGCCAAACCATCCGCATCCTGAATATTGGCTTCAGTCGCAAGCGTGCTGATGTATTGCCTGAATTGGCGTGATTGCTCAGAAGAGAGTTGATGCACGGCATTGTCTTCACTCGGAAATTCGGCCGAGGCCTTAATAAAGCCCATGCCGGTGAAGTTGGGGGAGGTTACCCATTCTTCAATAAAATCAAATAATTTTTGCAGTTTTTCGCTGGGTTTTTTTGCACTGGCATTCAGTTTATCATCAAGCCAAGTTTGAAAATCCTGATGACCTTTTTCAAGCACAGCTAAAATCAAATTTTCTTTGCTTGAGAAATATTTATACAAAGTCATTTTGGTGGTGCCGGCTACTGCCACAATCGTATCTACGCCAGTAGAGTTGATTCCCTGCGTTTGAAACAGGTTACTTGCAGTGTTGAGTATTTTTTCACGTAATGAAATCATGTCATGATTATACTAATCTGTATAGGCTGATTGCAATCATTATTATAGGTTAGCCCACAGAGTTAGCCATGAGCATGGGCGTGAAATTGCAACGTACTTTTTCTAAATAATAATTTGCAGTGGCTAAATCTTTTAAGTTAGATGGCAACTTTCCACCCACGACGTTTTCTAGGTAAATGGCTTTGTCTTTGTCGGGAATTTGAATTGCTTCAGGAAACTGGCAAGTGCCATTACGCATTTGCTCGTATTTGGCATACATTGTGGCCGCCTCATGCGCACTTAAGCTTACATTTTGCGGATTGGGCTCAAAAGTCGCGGTTTTAATTTCGCTCGTAGTGCTGTTGCTCGCTTTATCTATTGCGACGATGATATTTTGTTGAGCGTTCGTTTGTATGAGTGCTGGTAACCAAGTGAAGCTCAGGCCAATCACAAATAGACTCGCCGCGATGCCATAAACGGTGCGCTTTGATTGGATGAGTTTTGGCAAAGACCACTCTTTTTGCAATTGCGCCAAAATAAGTGCGTTTGCGGCAACTTTCGCATGCATCAGGTGATTGCTATTTGGCTCCGAAATGGTTTGAAGCGCTGCATTGCGCGCGATGAGCGCAATATGCTCTGCCAGAATTTCTGGGCTAGCTGCGCGCATTGCTGTTGCTTGTTTGCCTAAATAATTCGTTAATAA
>JAKPIR010000214.1 GCA_029549705.1 Pseudomonadota bacterium
AGTTATTTGATTGTGCTGACGTCAGCTTTCGGCATTTCTGTTTTTTCAGGTTATATTGCTGAAAAAAGCGATAGAGCGTTATTTCTACGGGAAAAAGCGCTTGATCGCGAACGACATGAATGCCGCATGCGTGCAATGCATGATGAACTCACACAGTTACCGAATCGAGCCTTGCTGATTGACCGTATTGAACAAGTGATTTTAGATTCAAGAAGAAACAACCAATTTTGTGCAGGCTTTTTTTTGGATTTGGATAACTTTAAAGAGATTAACGACACCTATGGCCATGCGGTGGGCGACGCGGTGCTCAATGAAGTCAGTAAACGCCTTACCGCAACGATTCGGGCAGCCGACACCGTTGCGCGTTTATCTGGGGATGAATTTTTTGTATTAGCGCGGGATGTTAAAAATAAGGCGCAGGCCGAAGCGTTTGGCCATAAGTTATTAAGAAAAATCAATAAACCCTACCTGATTGATGGCAAGGTGGTGAGTAACTCATTGTCGGTGAGTGTTGGCATTTGTCTTTTCCCTTATGTTGGTGTAACGCCACTTGATATGATCAAAAGGGCCGACCATGCAATGTATCAGGTGAAACTGAGTGGAAAATCTGGCATTGCGATGGCTGGCTAGGGTGTGAATATTTCGCCATGTTGTTAGCTTGAAAGACATGTTAAAATGATTCATCAGTTGCGGCGCAAAGCCGCATTTTTATTTAAATTATTCTGAGTTGGCAATTAATTCGCAACGAACAATACCATGAAAAATCTAGCGCCTAATTATATTCAAGCAATTGCGCCATACCAAGGCGGCAAGCCAATTTCAGAGCTTGCACGTGAAATGGGCTTAAATGAAGCCGACATTGTGAAGTTGGCATCAAACGAAAATCCCTTAGGAATTAGTCCTAAGGCAGAATTTGCCATTCAGGAAGCGCTGCAGGATATAGCACGCTACCCAGATGGCAATAGTTTTATATTGCGTGAGGCGATCAGTCAAAAGTTTAATGTGGCACAACATCAAATTGTGTTTGGTAATGGTTCGAACGATATTTTAGAGCTTGCAGCAAGAGCCTTCTTAACGCCAGATTGCGAGGCTATATACGCGCAACATGCTTTTGCGGTCTATCCATTAGTTACACAGGCTACTGGCGCAACCGGCGTTGTGGTGCCAGCTAAAGATTTTGGCCATGATTTGGATGCGATGTTACAAGCCGTTACGCCAAAAACACGCATTATTTTTGTAGCCAACCCCAATAACCCAACAGGCACATTGCTGGCGAAAGAAGCGCTTTTGGAATTTTTAAAGCGCGTGCCAAACCATGTGTTAGTGGTGCTGGATGAAGCTTATGACGAGTATTTATCTGAAACGCATAAATCTGAGGCGATTGGCTGGCTGCAACAATTTGAAAATTTAATCATTTCACGCACGTTTTCAAAAGCGTATGGGCTTGCCGGTTTGCGCATCGGTTTTGGCCTGATGCATGCAGATGTTGCCGACATGCTCAATCGTGTGCGTCAGCCCTTTAATGTGAACAGCATTGCCCAGGCTGCCGCAGTGGCCTCGCTTGCAGATGATGATTTTGTGGCACGCAGTTACGCGCTCAACCAAGCGGGGATGGCACAATTAACGCAAGGCTTTAAAAAGCTCGGTTTGGAATATATTCCATCGTTTGCCAACTTTGTCAGTTTTAAAGTAAAAGATGCCGCAATTGTGAATCAAAAGTTATTGCAAAATGGCGTGATTGTGCGCCCCATTGCCAATTATGAAATGCCAGATTATCTGCGCGTGAGCGTTGGTTTATTTGCTGAAAATGCCCGCTTTTTGGCGGTGTTGGAATCTATTTTAAAGTAAAAGTAAATACACAGACATGACCACCTATCACAAGCTAGCAACGGACGACGTTCGTATTCGTGAGATTAAGCCACTAATATCGCCCATTTCACTCCTCGAACGCCTAAAAGAAAGTGCCGACGCAACGCATAACATTTTGAATGCACGCGCCGCAATTCATCGTATTCTTCATCAACTTGATGACCGATTACTGGTGGTGGTTGGACCTTGCTCAATTCATGACACCAAGGCTGGCATGGAATACGCCCACCGCTTGCTGACTATTAAGAAAGAATTAGCCGCTGATTTAATGATTGTCATGCGCGTCTATTTTGAAAAACCGCGCACCACAGTAGGCTGGAAAGGCCTAATTAACGACCCGCATTTAGATGGCACTTATCAAATCAATGAAGGTTTAGAAATCGGGCGCAAATTCTTGCTGGACGTCAATGAAATTGGCATGCCCGCGGGGGCGGAATTTTTAGACACCATCACGCCACAATACACGGCTGACTTAGTAAGCTGGGGGGCAATTGGTGCGCGCACAACGGAGTCACAGGTGCATCGCGAATTAGCTTCAGGGTTATCCTGCCCAGTAGGCTTTAAAAATGGCACGGATGGCGGCGTGCGCGTGGCGATTGATGCCATTAAAACTGCCGCGAGTCCGCATCACTTCCTATCCTTTACCAAAGAAGGTAAAGCGGCAATATTTTCTACTGCCGGCAATGACGACTGCCATATTATTTTACGTGGCGGAAAAGAACCGAACTATGATGCGGAAAATGTCAACGAAGTCTGTCGCCAGCTTACCGAGGCTGGGTTGCCGGCGATGTTGATGATAGATTGCAGCCATGCTAACAGCAGCAAAGATTTTAGCCGCCAAAAAGTGGTGGCCAAAAATATCGCTGAACAACTTTCAAATGGCGACCAACGCATTATGGGCGTGATGTTGGAGTCGCACCTCAAAGAAGGCCGTCAGGATCATGCGCCTGGTTGTAATTTAGTCTATGGGCAATCGATTACCGATGCCTGCTTAAGCTGGGAAGATACGGTAGACCAACTTGAAATGCTGGCAGCCGCGGTGCGTAATCGTCGGCAGAAAACGCATCAGTAAAACTTTTTGCAGCTTTTAAGTTCGATTTTATTGGCAAGAGTAGTTGTACAAAACGGCCTGAAATTTAGCATATTGATATGCGAGAGAAAAACATGGCGCTGTGAGCCTTTATTTATAAGGCTTACAG
>JAKPIR010000252.1 GCA_029549705.1 Pseudomonadota bacterium
CTACGACTTTGGCGCCTCGTTTTTGCGCCTCGTGAATGATGTGCCAGTGATGTAAGTTAGTACTTACTGAATTACATGCCCAAATGACAATGTATTTAGAATGTGAGAAGCTTTCAGGGTCAACACCTGCAGTTGGTCCAACAGTAAGTAGCCACGCTGTACAAGAGCCTTCTCCACAGAAGGTACGCTCACACACAGTGGCGCCCATACGGTTAAAAAATGCGTCACCCCCATTGAGTCCATGCACTAACCCTTGGTTACCCAAATAGCTATTGGGCATAATGGCATGCGGACCATCAGTGGCAATGATTTTTTTCCATTTAGCAGAAATTTCACTAAGTGCCTCATCCCAAGTAATGCGTTTAAACTGCTTACTACCTTTAGCACCAATACGTTTGAGCGGGTATAGAAGCCTATCTGGGTGATAATGACGTTTTTCGTAATCTTTGAGTTTGACACACAAACCGCCACGCGTCATGGGATGCTCTTTGTTGCCAGTAACTGAGATGAGTTTATTATCTTTTACCGTATAGACCATACTGCAGGTATCTGGACAATCGTGTGGACAACCACCATGAAAAGTTTTAATGGAAGTATCAGTTGGCGCATTCATTGTTCTCTCCTCAAAGAATCAACTTGCAAACAAATGTGGATAACAAACATTCTCATTTTCAAAAACAATATATACCAACCTGTATAGCAATGCAATGGCATAATAGTTACTCAGAATATCTCTAGTCAATTCGAACAAAATGAACGCAAAAAATAAACCATTACAATTACTCGGCGGCATCACAACCAAAGCTTTTTTAGCAGAATACTGGCATAAAAAACCACTGCTCATTAAAAATGCCATCCCCAATTTTACGGGCTTGCTTAGCCCAGAAGAACTGGCAGGGTTAGCCTGTGAAGACGAAGTGCAATCGCGCATTGTGGAAGAAATTAACGGTGTTTGGCATGCCAGGCACGGCCCGTTTGATGATGAAGATTTTGCGGCACTTCCTGATCAGCCAAACCCGAATCACCGTTGGACATTGCTGGTACAGAGCGTCAACCACTACCTGCCTGAGGCCAGCGCCTTATTGCAACAATTTGATTTTATACCCCACGCAAGGCTGGACGACTTGATGGTAAGTTACGCACCTGACGGTGGCGGTGTTGGGCCGCATTTTGATAGTTATGATGTGTTTTTATTACAAGGCCAAGGCAAGCGTTTGTGGCGCATCAGTGAGCAAACAGATTTAAGCCTTGTTGAAGGTGCGCCTTTGCGTATTTTAAAACACTTTAACACCGCAGAAGAGTGGCTACTTGAAGCGGGCGATATGCTATATTTGCCGCCACATCTGGCGCATTGGGGCATTGCCGTGACTGATGGTAAAACCGATTGCATGACGTATTCCATTGGCTTTAGAGCGCCCAAGCAGCAAGAGCTTGCGAGTGAATTTTTAGGCTTTATGCAAGACAAAATCAATCAAGAAACCACAGCATATGCCGGGGTGTATCAAGACCCCGATTTAACGCTGCAAGCGCATCCTGCCGAAATCAGTGATGACATGGTGAATAAAGTCAGCGCCATGCTGAGTGCGATTCAGTGGTCTAGCCAAGATGTCGCCACATTCTTAGGGACTTATCTTTCTGAGCCAAAAGCGGATGTTGTCTTTGAAGCCAATAAACAGATGAAACTCGCCACCTTTCGTGAAAAAATCGCAAAAACCGGCTTGTGTCTTGACCTTAAAAGCCAGATGCTATTTTTTTCGAACCATTTTTTTATCAATGGTGAATGGGCTGATTTTTATGGCACATCTGCCGAACGTCTAAAAACATTGGCAAACCATCGTAGCTTAGATGCAACAAGCATTGAAGATGACAAATTGCTACAACAACTTTATGATTGGTACATTGTCGGTTACATCAATATTCGATAACTTTTTACTTTTTTGAATACTTTATGGACAATTTCACAACATTAGTCCCCAATGAAATCATTGCTGGAGAGCGCCTTTACGAAGCGGCCATTGATCTCATTTTGGCCAGCGCGCAAAGTGAACTGCTGATTTTTGACCAAGACTTGCGTCATGGTGATTTTGCCAGCGTAAAGAAGTTTGAGCTTTTTCAACGTTTTTTAAGTGACAACCGCAATAGCCGTTTAACCATTGTTTTACAAAACACCACCTTTTTTCAGGAAAAATGCCCGCGGCTTTATAAGTTACTGGCTATTTATGGCCACAAAATGACGGTATATGAAACCAACAATACCGCTAAACACGCTAAAGATTGCTTTATATTAGCTGATCAGCAACATTACATTAAACGCATTCACATCGATCAGGCACGTTTTAAATATGCCTTTAATGATGCTGAGTCTGTCTTACAGTTACAATCACGCTTTCAGGATTTACTCGAAGCCACAGAAACCACCGTGTCTGTGACTCGGCTTGGACTCTAATATGCCCACTGCAACACTACGCCGCTTATGTGCCTGTCTATGGTTTTTGTTTGCCATGTTGTCTACAGTTACGGCAACGGCCACTACTGAATTTAAAATTATCACCCTGCAACACCGCTTTGCAGAAGATCTGTTACCCATGATTCAGCCGTTAGCCGGCGAAGATGGCGTAGTCACCGGCATGCAAAATCAGCTGATTATCCGAGCGCAGCCAGAAAGACTGGCTGAAATTGAGCAAGTGATTGCCAGTATGGACATGGCGCGCACCAATTTAAAAATCACCGTGCGTCGGCAAAATCAATTAGATGCTTCACAAAGTGGGGTTGATATCAGCGGTCATAAACGCATTGGCAATGTGGCCATTAGCACTAACCGTTACCCAAGGCGCGCGCGCGATGGTGCACAAATAGATATTCAAAACAACAACAGCACATCAAAACAAAATAACCAGCAATTTATCAATGTGGCGGATGGCGAATTTGCTTTTATACAAGTGGGGCAATCTGTGCCATTTACGCAAGAATGGCACACATTCACACATCGCTATACACAAGTGCAACGCACCACAGAGTTTGTCAACATTTCAACGGGTTTTGCAGTACGTCCGCGTAGCGTTGGCGCGCAAATTGAACTCGACATTACGCCAAGAATTGCGCAGCTCAACCAGCAAGGTTTTATTGATTTTGAATCACTACATACGGTAGTGCGGGTAAACAAAGGCGAATGGTTTGATTTAGGTAGCACCATGCAGCAAAATGATGAAGTCAGCCGTGCCATTTTAAGCTTTAAAAACAAAGCCCAAACACAAAATCAAGCACTCAGCATTCGGGTAGATGACTAAAAAGTTGTAAAAATAAGACTTTTTCTCACGTTTTACCCCTAACTCTTTAAAAATAATCACTTTATTTTAAATTTTTACTGGTTTTATTTCAAAATACTGGTAGAATTCGCGCCACTCGGTATAGCGCTTAAGGACAACCTTTTCGCAAAAATCGAAAAAAGTTTTTTTAACTCGTGATATAAACCTTAAGGAAATAAAATGACACGTTCTGCTCTACTTGCTGCATTATTGGCTCTTGCATTAACTGCTTGTGGCGAAAAACCTGCTGAAGCTCCTGCTGAAGCTGCACCTGCTGCTGAAGCTGCACCTGCTGCTGAAGCTGCACCTGCTGCTGAAGCTGCGCCTGCTGCTGAAGCTGCGCCTGCTGCTGAAGCTGCACCTGCTGCTGAAGCTGCACCTGCTGCTGAAGCTGCACCTGCTGCTGAAGCTGCACCTGCTGCTGCACACTAATTCGTTTAGTTGAAAGCGAAAAAGCCGACTTAAAGTCGGCTTTTTTTTCGAGTGTAGTCTACGTCTTCATTGATTGAATGTAATCTCCAGCACGCATTG
>JAKPIR010000255.1 GCA_029549705.1 Pseudomonadota bacterium
TGCGCCACTAGCTTCGACACGTCGTGACAAAAGCGTAATTACGCAACCAGCGCGCGCCACAGATTCGGCATAACGCAATGCCGCCAAGCCCTCCCCCCCGGACTTAAGCTCTGCGTTTGCAACAACATGGAGTTGCCGTACATAACTACCACCGCCCACATTAGGCATTTCCAAGCCCCATTGAATGCTGCGATCTCCAATAGGCCACGCAAGGTGCCAACGTGATTGCCATCAACACCCCCGTAGGAAACACCTGAAACCTTGACACAAACCCCAACCCGACAACAAGCACCAAGACAGCCAATGCGTAAATGCTAGGCAAATCACGTTGGAGCAAGTATGTTCGGACACCCAGCCAACCAAGCATGAATCCCACACAGACAGCAGCGATCACACCCATCCAGCCTGCATCATCGTGTAGAACAAGCCATCCTGAATCCTTAAGTTCACCTATAAACCGTCCCTCAATTGAAACAGCGATTTCAGTTGGAATATTAATTTTTCGACCCCAATCCAAATGATTCCAAAGATAAGCAGCTAATTGAATTGGATAAATAGCGAATCTTTCACCAACAACTGCAATGGCATCCCAGCCCTCTCTGGAGTGATTCCCACTAAAAAAACTCAATAGATTCGAACCCAGCGCAATTCCAAAGAACACTGCCAACATTAATGCCGCCGGCATCCATTTGATCCATCCTGATTTTTTCTCAGTAAAAAGAGCCACCCCAACCAATACGAAAAATAACAGAAAAGCCGCGCTTCGTGAGCCCGAAAAGAAGATTCCCGCAAATGCCAGCACCATTGCAAACAAAGCCCACGGGCCGCTCTGCCGCAGGTAGAGAAAGCTGAAAAAAGTCGCCACAATCGCGGACCATAACCCATACAAATTGGGGTTAAAAAGTAGCGCACTGGAACGCCTCACCATCACGCCTTTACTATCCACGAAAGTGGCCCATGTACGAAGTGTGTATATTTCGAAAAATGCAACTACAAGCATCGTCACCAATAATGCGATTAGAAACGCTATGTATCTTTCTTTAACTGGTTGCTTGAATTCAAGCTGTACGAGGGCCATGGATGCCAGCATCACAGCAACCAAACCAGTTGCCGCTACATTTTTCAGCTGCATCCAATCGCCGACCCTTAGATTGAGAAGATAGCCGACCATCAGCAAGAGCAAACTCACAGCCAAAGCCAAGCCAACACCCTTTGAAAAGACCGATGACTTGGTGTAAATAACAACAAGAAAAGCGACAATTACTGACGATGCGGCAGCCTTTGATAGCACACCTCCGCCCTTAATGTGCAGATTGACGATGTTTTCAATTGACTCACCTGTCAACATAGGCATCGCCGCAAAGGTGAAATGCAGTGAGCAATACGCAAACAAAAGAAAATATATTCTTATTAGGTCTGCGCGCAACATCCTTACCACCACCGCACCAGCTGCGGCCACATTAATCAACTCCCACTCCCCCATCATAGAACATACCCTTTTATTTTTTTCTGCGACCATCCAGCCACCCAAGAACTTTTAAATCTGATCTACATTCAGGCCTCAAAATCAAAAATCTCTGAGGTGCCTAATATTCCTAGTGGGTGAATACATATAGCCTAGTCAGCACTCAAGCAGGGCCTTCGCCAAATGAAACCTTACTGGGGCACTTCTCTTTCAACGGCGTGTCGTAGCGCCTCTAAATAAGCGTGGCCCCAGCGCGTGTCGGGCTCCATGTAGTCGGTCGACACGTACTGGGCGCCCGAGGCGAAGGCCGC
>JAKPIR010000302.1 GCA_029549705.1 Pseudomonadota bacterium
AGCGCCAAAATATCCTGCATGGGAATCACTGCTAAAATCGCGTTGGATGCTAGTGCCATACGCACTAAATCTTCAGGCATCTGTACTTGTTGACCTTGTGTTTGCGATAAGTACTCATGAACAAGCGTGCGTTGATGGTCATCCAGGCTTTGGTACCAGCCTAAAGTGGTGTCATTATCGTGCGTACCGGTATAAACAACGCTATTTTCTTCAATATTTTCGGGTAGATAAGGGTTGTCAGCCGTGCCACTAAAGGCAAATTGCAAAATCTTCATGCCCGGAAGGTCATATTGAGTTCTTAAGGCATCCACCTCTGGGGTGATAATGCCTAAATCTTCCGCAACCAAGCAGATTTGCGGCAACGCTGTTTTTATTGCAGCGAGCAGTGCGTCACCCGGCGCCAGTACCCACGTGCCATTGACGGCAGTATCTTCGTTGGCTGGAATCTCCCATGCGGCCTCCAAGCCTCTGAAATGATCAATACGCACCACATCAAACAATGCATTTTGCGTCGCCAAGCGCGACACCCACCAACTATAGCCGTCAGCAACCATCGCATCCCAGTTGTAATGCGGGTTGCCCCAGCGCTGGCCAGTGGCTGAAAAATAATCTGGCGGCACACCCGCCACCACTGCCATGTTTTTATGTTCATCTAACTTAAATAAATGCGGATTCGCCCAAACGTCTGCACTATCATAAGCGACAAATATGGGAATATCGCCAAACAGAAAAACTTTCTTTTTCGCTGCATACGCCTTTAAATTTAGCCATTGCGTAAAGAAAACATACTGAGTGAATTGCGCAATTGCAATTTCGTGCGCTAAGTTCTTACGCGCAAGTTTAAGCGTTGCCGCATCGCGATGCTTGTATTTATCTGGCCACGCATTCCAGCCTGCCTGATTAAACTGTTCTTTTAGTGCCAAAAACAACGCAAAATCATCTAACCAATGCGCCTGCTTTTTACAAAACCGCGTAAAGGCAAGCTGCTCTTTTTTATCACCGCGAATCTTAAAAGCTTCATAGGCATTGGCTAACAATTCTACCTTTTTAAAGATTTTGGGTTCGGTATCTGATTTTCTTAATAAAAGTCCCTGCGATTGCAGGGTTTCGATACTGATAAAATCTGGGTTACCCGCAAAGGCAGATAACGCTTGATAAGGTGAATTATCAGCATGCGGCATATTGATGGGCAATGTTTGCCAAACAGTTGCGCCAATTTCACGCAAAAAATCGACAAAACGATAAGCTTCAGCGCCTAAATCCCCCACATGACGCTCACTAGGCAAAGAGCTAATGTGCAATAGAACACCAGCGCGACGCTGATTCAATGGGGGTGTATGGGTTGTAGTCATGAAAGTCTCAAATCATTGTTATGTAGCGTAACGCAGAAAAACGCACGGGTTAACTAAAGCACGCATATTTCACTGATGACAATTCGACAAAATACGCTAAAAAATCAATACTCAGGCAAGCGCTAAATTACTCTTGCCCGCGACGCATGGTACCAGCATTATCTGCATTGCCACCACCAGCGCTTATTTTGACATGTAACGCTTGCGGTACAGGCTGGCCCAGCAATTTATATAAATTCATCAGATTGCGTCGGTAGAGCTGATCAAAACTCGCAACGCTATCTGACGAATTATAGTCACCAAACCACCAAAACCAATCTGATCCCTCACAAATGGCTAACTGACGCTCGCAAGCAGCGAGCTTTTCTGCCGAAATGCCGTTTTTGGCGATGACCTGATCGTAGGTTTTTTTCGCCTCACACAGCAAATCCCAAGCTTGATTTTTATCCTTACTGCCAATCCAAGTACTAAATGTTCCGTATACCCAGCTACCAGCAGCCACTTGCGGAAGCACCGGCGCCACAATACCTTTACTCTTATAATCTGCTGATTGATACAAATCGACAATGTCGCTGAAAGTGGTCATGACGATATCAGGGTGGTTGGTCAGTGCGGCATACAGCTCATTTAAAAAATAATAGCCGTTATAGGGGTAATATTCCCAGGCATTCTCACCATCTAAAATAACACTGACCACTTTCTTTGCCGGCCCGTCAGATTTCGCGATACTTTCAAGTGTTTTTACAAAATCACTCACCGCATCAGGCGTATGCATTTTTGCATACTCAAATCCGATTTTGTCTGACAGTGCATCGTCTCTAAAAAAACATAGAATATCTTGTTTACCGTTGGTCACGCGATACGGTTGATAAAGATAATCCACCTTATTGTTGACACTAAGCTGAGACTTTAACAAACTGTTTGCCAGCACACCCTGCCCGGTTGCGGCCCACTCAACGCCATGCTCTGCCAGCAATGAAAGCGCCGCATTTGACACGGCACCTTCTGCCGGCCACATTCCGCGTGGTTTTTCACCAAATAATTGTGTATGGTACTGATCGGCTTTTACAACATGCGCTGCTGCGCGAGGCTGACCGCCAGCGTATTTCGCGTGCTTAGGCAAAGGCGCGTAAGGCATCACGTCCAACGTCGATTTAAAATCCAACAATAAAGGCAAAATGGGGTGGTAGTAAGGGGTTGTTGAAACCTCAATCTGCTTAAGTGACAGCAACGCTTTATAACGAGGAATAAGCCCTGAAATTGTGTCCCCAATGACACCAAACAACTGACGTCGATCTTCATAAGTAAAGAGTACCCCTTTTGCCATTAAATTTTGGATGACTTTGTTGTTTCGCCTTAAGCTTTCTCCGCACCATGCCAGGTGATACCAAACCAGCAAATCTGCCTTGTATTGAGCAGAGAGATAGTGAAAATCATCTACCCCAACAATTGGCTCAATCAATTGATAGAGATGCAGCAAACGCTGATAGTGTGGAAATGGGCTCAACATTTTTTCGTGATGGCTTTTAAAACAACTCGTCACAATCAGCCGACACTGCTCAGGGCTGATACCCGCTAAATCTTCTAGTATTAACAAACTTAAAAGTGGGTCGCGCAGTTGATTCTCTTTAAATTGCTTGGTGTAATCCTCAAGCTGTTCAAGCAAAATCGGTACAAAATTAAAGGTGACTCGCGCTTTTGGATTTTCTTCCAAGTGATATGCCATATCACTGTAGTCTTTGATGGCATGCAGGTATGTCCAAGGC
>JAKPIR010000325.1 GCA_029549705.1 Pseudomonadota bacterium
CCGCCGGTGGTGGAGAGTTCTGGCATCACGCCATAGGTCGTTTGAATGGCTTCTTCAATGGCATCCACCAAATTGCCGCGTGGGGTGATGTAGGGTGGGGAGTATTCCCATTCTAAATCGTAGTTGAGTGCATGCTTATCCAAAATAGCGTGTACGCGCGATTTGAGGTTGGCTTCGGTGCTGCCTGCGCCATTAAGCTCAGGGCAAAAGCGAAAGTTGAATAAAATTTCCACTTCGCCTGGCACTACGTTGGTGGCACCTGTGCCGCCATTCATATTGCTGATTTGCCATGAAGTGGGCGGGAAGTATTCATTGCCTTTGTCCCACTCGGTTTCGACCATATCTTTAATAGCGGGGGCGACCAAGTGAATAGGATTTTTTACCAAATGCGGATAAGCAATATGACCTTGCACACCTTTGACCGTGAGCTTGCCGGATAATGAACCACGGCGGCCATTTTTAATCATGTCACCTACTTGCTTGTTGCTGGTTGGCTCGCCAACGATGCAATAATCAAAATGCTCACCACGCGCTTTTAAGGCTTCTACCACTTTTACCGTGCCATCCACCGCCACGCCTTCTTCATCTGAGGTAATCAGCAGGCCGATTGAGCCTGCGTGGTTGGGGTTTTCTGCGATATATTCTTCAATACTGGTGATAAAAGCAGCGAGTGACGTTTTCATATCGGCCGCACCACGCGCGTATAACATGCCATCTTTAATCGTCGGCTCAAACGGCGGCGTGTGCCATTTATCTAATGGGCCCGTGGGCACCACATCGGTGTGGCCAGCAAATACGATGAGCGGCGCGGTGGTGCCACGGCGCGCATAAAAGTTATCCACATTGCCAAAGCGCATGCGCTCTACTTTAAAGCCGAGGGGCAGCAGGCGTGAAATCATCAGTTCCTGACAGCCGGCATCTTCAGGCGTGTTGGATTGGCGTTTTAACAAATCAATGGCTAATTCTAGGGTTTTGCTCATTTAAATAACTCTTTGTAAGTAGCTTCATCAAAGCCTAGGCTAATAATGGTGCCATCTTTTACCAGCACAGGGCGCTTGATGACGGACGGTTTTGCCAGCATTAACAAAATGGCGGATGGCGCGCCCGTCACGGCAGCTTTTTCAGCGTCAGATAAATTGCGCCAAGTCATGCCCGCACGATTGACCAGCTTTTCCCAAGGCCGTTGTGTAAGCCAGTTTTCAAGTAAATCATAGCTGACACCATTTTTTTTGAAATCATGAAACGCGTAAGCAATCTGGTGGCTATCCAGCCAGTCACGGGCTTTTTTTACGGTGTTGCAATTGGGAATGCCAAATAGCTGCATGATTTGGGAAATTAAATCTAAAAGGCTATTTTAACAGCATTACTGATTGCTGCTGAATTTAAGCAAGTGTCCACTTAAAATTTTTTATAAACATACCAAAATTCGCCCGAGAAAAAAATAATGCCCTGGAAGCCTTTATTTATAAGGCTCGCAGAGCATCGAAAAAGGTTGAGGTGAATAGCGCATTAAAACATCACGCTTAAACCCGATAATTTTTTAAACTGAATGGACGGCTTCTTCAATATTTTTGCTAAAAAATACGCCGGTGTCTTCAAAACGTAAGTTCAAGTTTTTCAGCAAGCTTATCAACCGATCTCTAGGTAAGGGGCGTGAGAACAAATAGCCTTGCATGTGATCACAACCCAGTTCTGCCAGAATTTTGCGCTGTTCTTCGGTTTCAATACTTTCTGCCACCACGTTGAGTTCAAGCACGTGTGCCAGCTCAATAATCGCTTGAATAATGCTGCGAATTTTATGGTTATTTTCAATATTGGCCGTAAACGTGGGGTCCAATTTCAGTTCGCTCACTTGCAGATTTTGCAAGTTTGCGATGCTGGAAGACTGTGTGCCGAAGTCATCTATTGCCACTTTAATGTTGGCGGCTTTGAATCGGGCCAGCTGCGCATGAAACAGCGATTGATTTTTAATGGCGGCGGCTTCGGTCAATTCAAAAATCACACTTGAAGTGGGCAAGTGAAAGCGTTCAAGCATTTCGGCCATGTCATTCACCAAATTCGGATTGATGATTTGCTGATGCGATAAGTTAATGGCGATGGTAAATGGAATGCCCAGTGCATTGAGTTCTTGCAATGTGCGGCAGCACTCTTCATTTACCCAGTTATTGATGGCATAGCTCAAACCAAAGCGCTCGGCTGCTTCCATGAATTCGGGCGGTTGCAGCAGGCCTTTGATGGGATGTTGCCAGCGTAAGAACGCTTCTGCACCAATAGGCATTCTGGTGATGCTGTCGATTTTCATTTGATAATGCAATACAAATTCATCATTTGCCAGTGCATTTCTTAAATCATATTGAAACTCTATCAATTGATCTGAAGCCATGGCGATTTCTTCGTCAAAAAAGCGGAATTGATTTTTGCCGTCCTTTTTGGCACGGTACATGGCCGTGTCAGCCGCGCTGATGAGTTCATCAATGTTACCGCATTTAGGGTAGATGGCAACGCCAACAGATATCGACAAATGCATTTCAGTGTGATTGATGATGCAAGATTCACGCACTGAATGCACCATGCGCTCAACAATAGCAATGCAATCTTCGTCGTGTTCAACATCTTGAATAATCGCAATAAACTCATCACCGCCGATGCGTGCAACTTCATCACAACCACGCACTGCCGTCACTAAACGTTTAGCGATTTTTTGCAAGACTTCATCACCCACTTTGTGGCCGTGCGTGTCGTTAATGGGTTTAAAGTTATCCACATCAATAAAAGCCACAGCCAAACTATTGCCATTACGTTGGCTGCGCTTTGTGGCGGTTTCAAGATGCTGCATCAGTGCGTAACGGTTAGGCAATTGAGTGAGTGAATCAATGAGTGCTAGTTGGCTCATGTCCACAGCGGGCGCTTCAAAGGCCACTGGTAGCGACTCTGGTGCGTTGGTTTTTGTGAATCCAAGCGAATTGTTGCTGAATTTCTCGTAAAAAACCGTAATCAGCACACCAACCAAGAACAGGCAAATCAAGCCGAGGGAGCTGTTAAATTGCGCAATGTTGGTGTTTTCTGCGGTCGCACTCGTTGCAACTGCTGAAGAATAGGTAAGGTGAACGCCAATCGCGGTAAAAGCCACCATCAGCGCTAGCATTGATTTTGCTAAAAATGAAAATTTTCCATGCTGATTCTTTAACCAAAATATCAGCATGATGCCGATAATCGCCGCTACTATGCAGGTGGCGATGGCAATTAAACTGGTTGCCGGCGTGAACGTCATGGCAGCCTCTGCGTGGTTGGCGTAGATGCTAAAAAATACGATGGCGCCCGCGCTGACACCAGCTAACGTGCCGCCGGCAGAGAGTGTTTTAGTTGGTAAGGTTGGGCGACTTGTGATGTAGAGCAATATTGCAGCAAAAATAAATGCTGCCACCCATGAAAGTGCAATGTAAGCGATGGACGATGTGCTAGCTTGCATAACACTTGAACTTGGTAGCGCGAAAGCGTTAATGAGCTGAATGCCCCACAGGCTACTGCCTATAATCAGCGCGCTGGATATCAGCAAGGCTTTTTTATCATGCGATAACGAGCGATTAAGCTTTTTCACGATGCTAAACATCACCAATGTTGCAAGGTAGCTAAATGTTATCGCCAGAGCGATTAATTCATGGTTGTAATGACTCATTTTATTTTTAAATTATCCAAATGAAATATTCAGATAATCTCCATCAGTAACTAGATGATAGAGTCATTGCAATGTCTGTGCCATGCATAAAGGGGCACTTGAAAAAGATGTGAAAAAGGCTGCAGAAGCGCTTATTTGCTTGCTACAGCCTTTTTTAAAGGATTTTCTACGTCGTGGTTATTCGTGGATTTAACGTGAAAATGTCAAAATTACAACACTTGTGTTCATGTGTGTTGACGCGCCAACGCGCCAACGAATCACGCATTAAATGCCGCGCAGTAATTCGTTAATGCCCACTTTACCCAAAGTTTTTGCATCGACTTTTTTCACGATGACTGCGCAGTAAAGACTGTAACTACCGTCTTTGGAGGGCAAGTTACCAGAAACCACGACAGAGCCAGCCGGTACGCGACCGTAAAATACCTCACCTGTTTCGCGGTCGTAGATTTTAGTGCTTTGGCCAATGTATACACCCATAGAGATGACGCAGTTATCTTCTACCACCACGCCTTCTACCACTTCAGAACGCGCACCGATGAAGCAGTTATCCCCAATTATGGTAGGGCCTGCCTGAACGGGTTCTAACACGCCGCCAATGCCCACGCCGCCACTTAAATGCACGTTTTTGCCGATTTGTGCACATGAGCCAACAGTCGCCCATGTGTCCACCATAGAGCCTTCGCCCACGTATGCGCCGATATTTACGTAAGACGGCATTAACACGGTATTTTTAGCAATAAATGAGCCACGACGCACGATGGCGTTCGGCACCACGCGGAACCCACCTGCTTTAAAATCTTCTTCAGTGTAGTTGGCAAATTTCGGTGGCACTTTATCAAAGTATTTTGTTACGCCATCATCTAAAAGCACGTTATCTTCCAGGCGGAAAGACAGCAGTACGGCTTTTTTTAACCATTGGTGCGTTTCCCATTGCTGGCTATCGGCAATGCGGCTGGCAACCCGCAATGTGCCTGCGTCTAAATCTGCTAAGACTGAGGCAACAGTGGTTTTGATTTCAGCGCTGGCATTG
>JAKPIR010000336.1 GCA_029549705.1 Pseudomonadota bacterium
CATCATGCGCACACAAATTATGCGGTGCAAAGAAATACTCTCTTCCATCACACAAAATGCAGGCAAAACGCGTGCAGATGGCGGGCAAGGTATATTGCTGCGTGATTTTTTAGAAGTGGCAATTCAGCGCTGGCGTGATACACGCCCCGCCACTGAACTGGTCGTCACGCTTGCAAATTACACGGTTAATCCATTGATTTTTTCTGACAGAACGCTCACGCAAGCAATTCAGAACTTACTTGATAATGCAGCAGATGAATTCGCAGATCGCGTTCTACTGAATGCACATTGGAATGAAAAAATGCTCACTATTGAAATTCGCGACTTTGGCAAAGGACTTAGTCATGAAGTAAAACAGCTGCTCGGCAAACCATTTTTCAGCTCTAAAAATGCACAAGGCATGGGGCTAGGCGTATTTTTAACGCAAACTGCCCTAGCGCGCTATGACGGAGAGTTGGCACATACCAACCACCCTGAAGGCGGCGTGATATCTACTGTAAGACTACCTCTTGCCAAACTTATCATTTCAAAATGAAGGCCCAAAGACGATGAATTCTTTATCCAGCAATGCACCGCAGAGCGAACAACCAAGTTTACTTTTGGTTGATGACGATGAAGCTTTTTTAAGCGTGTTGGCTAAAGCCATGCGCAAACGCGGATTTCTTGTTAGCACAGCCAACAGCGCTGAAAGCGCATACGCATTTGCCCAACTTGAAGCGCCAGAATTTGCCGTGGTTGACCTCAAAATGTCGGGCAATTCAGGCTTGGTGCTGGTGCGACAACTAGCAAGCCTCAATGCAGGCACGCGCATTGTGGTACTCACAGGTTTTGCCAGCGTTGCAACTGCGGTTGAGGCCATTAAACTAGGCGCTACACACTACCTTGCAAAACCTGTGGATGCCGATGAAATTATTGCCGCGTTTGGTAAGCAAAGTGGTGACGACAACATGGAACTCACGTCAAACCCACTGACCATCGACCGCCTAGAGTGGGAGCATTTACAACGCGTGCTAGCCGAATGCGGTGGAAACGTTTCTGAAACAGCGCGCCGCCTCAACATGCATAGGCGCACATTGCAGCGCAAATTAAGTAAGCACCCCAGTAAACCTTAAGAAACCGCAGAATTCACTACGCTCCAACAAATAGGGCGTTTTTAAGTTAGAATACTGCTCCATTTTCACCAATTCAATCAGGAAAAAACATGGCCGCTGGTAGTTTACTTGCACTTTTAGATGACATCGCCACGATGTTAGATGACGTTTCTGTAATGACCAAAGTAGCTGCAAAAAAAACTGCTGGCGTACTGGGCGATGATTTAGCGCTAAATGCACAACAAGTCACCGGTGTGGATGCTTCGAGAGAAATCCCCGTTGTTTGGGCGGTTGCAAAAGGCTCATTCATTAACAAACTCATCCTTGTGCCTGCTGCACTAGCTATTAGCTATTTCATACCATGGTTGATTACACCTTTGTTGATGATTGGCGGCGCTTATTTATGTTTTGAAGGCGCAGAAAAACTCGTTCATAAGTTTTTGCACAGCAAACAAGAAGATGCCGCGCACGAAAAAGAACTCGCCCAAGCCGTGGCTGACACCAAAATCGATTTAGTCGCGCTTGAAAAAGACAAAATCAAGGGGGCAATTCGTACCGATTTTATTTTATCGGCTGAAATTATCGTCATTGCGCTCGGTACAGTAGCTACAGCAACCTTTACCAAACAAGTCACGGTGGTTTCACTTATCGCCATTGTCATGACCGTCGGCGTCTATGGCTTAGTCGCGGGCATTGTAAAGCTAGATGACTTAGGGCTTTATATGATGATGCGCAAAGGCAAAAGTGCGTTCAAACAAATCATCCGCAAAGTAGGTAACTGGCTACTCAACGCCACGCCTTATTTAATGCGTTTTTTGAGCATTGCGGGCACGGCGGCGATGTTTTTAGTGGGCGGCAGCATTATTGGGCATGGCATTCCTGCTTTACACCACTTGGCCGAGCCGCTAAAAGAAACCTCGTTTATTTTGCCTATGTTATTAGATGCTGTGGTCGGGCTAGCGGTGGGCATCATTTGTGTAGTGGTGTTTACTTTGGTGAGTAAATTTCTGCCTAAAAAAGCGCATTAAAAAAATGATTATTTAGTGACCTTTGCACAAACCAAAATAAAGTTAAAATTTCAACAAGTTATCCAATAATCGTCATTCCCGCGTAGGCGGGAATCTAGGCTATGTGAAAATTAAATCATTAAATTACAATCACTTAGCACGATACTTAACTGGATTCCCGCCTACGCGGGAATGACGGTTGAAAGTTTTTTTGATTAGAAATCGCTTCGTGCAAAGGTCTCATTCACACGTTAATTGCTAACCCAATCTCAAGCATTTTACCCACGAAAATATTTTCTTTTTTTCGCACGTCGGCCTTAATTGGCAAAATATAAGATTGCGTTTTTGCATAGGGAAACATAGAAGTCTCCTATGTGGTTTTGCCTATCGTTACCCGCACGCGCACCGCGCCCCAGCCGCGCCTTTTGCCGTTCAGGTTTTCGTTAAAAAATTTAATTTCTTCAGATTTATCTTGCGGCAAAGTCACAAAATGCCAGCTCACTTGATTTTCAGCCTGCCAAAGCCAGCATTCACCTGTGAATGTGAAGCTTAAATCCACCATTATTCATCATCGCTAAATCGTTGCTCTAGCCACGGATCCGCCTCATTATGGTAACCGCGT
>JAKPIR010000363.1 GCA_029549705.1 Pseudomonadota bacterium
ACGACATGCCCTGCATGGACGATGACGATTTACGGCGCGGCAAACCCAGTTGCCATAAGCAATACGATGACGCAACAGCGTTATTGGTGGGCGATGCCCTGCAAAGCCTTGCATTTGAGGTGTTAGCAGCCCCGCATTTGTGTGCGGATGGCCATCAGCAAGTGCAAATGCTGCAGATTCTAGCCATTGCCTCTGGCTCAACGGGCATGGCGGGCGGCCAAGCGATTGATTTGGGCGCAGTTGGCAAGCCACTGACGCAGCCCCAGCTTGAAGGCATGCATCAACTCAAAACTGGCGCGCTCATTCAGGCATCGGTATTGTTGGGTGCCAACAATGGCAACACCGCGCAAATCAATGCGGTTCGCGCCTATGCGCACAATATTGGCCTGGCCTTTCAAGTGGTGGACGATATTTTAGATGTAGAGGCCGACACCAGCACCTTGGGCAAAACTGCGGGTAAAGATGCCTTGAGTCATAAGCCAACTTATGTCACGCTATTAGGCTTGGCTTCTGCCAAAGCATACGCCGCAGCCTTATACGATAAAGCCCTTGCGCCACTTGCGCCTTTTGGTGAAGAGGCAAGACGTTTGCGCGAACTTGCCAGCTTTATCACCCAGCGGCAATTTTAAGAAAATTAGCGCTTTTGACGACACGGTTTTTAACATTACTTAACGCCCTTTTTGAAGCATTTATGGCAAAATAACTTGTGACTTCCCTTCCTCGCCTACCTATTCTTGACACCATTGATTTTCCCGCACAGTTGCGGCAGCTTGAGCGTGCGCAACTGCCGCAACTGGCCGCTGAGCTACGCGCGTTTATCATTGAGAGTGTGGCAAAAACCGGTGGGCATCTGGCCTCTAATTTAGGTGTGGTAGAACTTACCATTGCTCTGCATTATGTATTTAATACGCCTGACGACCGTCTGGTATGGGACGTCGGCCACCAGACCTATCCGCATAAAATGCTCACGGGCCGGCGCGAAGCCATGCAGCATTTGCGCAAACCAAAAGGCATTGCCGGATTTCCACGCCGCGCCGAAAGTGAATTTGATACGTTTGGCACCGGGCACTCCAGCACGTCAATTTCCGCCGCACTTGGCATGGCCGTTGCTGCCCAAAAGGCGGGCTTAGAGCGCCGCGCTGTCGCGATTATCGGAGATGGCGCGCTCACAGGCGGCATGGCGTTTGAGGCGCTCAATAATGCTGGCAATATGGATGCCAACTTGTTAGTTGTACTCAACGACAACGACATGAGCATCTCAGACAATGTGGGTGGTTTAAACCGTTATTTGGCTAAATTACTCGCCAGTCGCTTTTATGGCACCATTCGGCAATCAGGTAAAAAAGTGTTGTCAGGCATGCCGCATGTGCAAGAATTTGCCAAGCGTGCTGAAGAGCATGTAAAAGGCATGGTGCTGCCTGGCACGCTGTTTGAAGAGTTAGGCTTTAACTATATTGGCCCGATTGATGGACATGATTTAGACGCGCTCATCACGGCCCTGCAGAACATTAAACAGCTCAAAGGCGCGCAATTTCTACACATTGTCACGCAAAAAGGCAAAGGATACGAGCCGGCCGAAGATAACCCCAACAAATTTCATGGTGTTGGCAAATTTGACCCAAGCAATGGCGATGCAATTACCAGCGTTTCTAAAAAAACCTACACGCAGGTATTTGGCGAATGGCTGGTGGACATGGCCGATGCCGACGAGCGACTCATTGGCATTACCCCTGCAATGTGCGATGGCTCGGGGCTCAATGCGTTTGCAGAAAAATATCCACTGCGCTATTTTGATGTGGGCATCGCGGAACAGCACGCACTTACGTTTGCCGCCGGCATGGCCTGCGATGGCTTAAAGCCTGTGGTGGCGATTTACAGCACTTTTTTACAGCGCGCTTACGACCAGCTGATTCATGATATCGCGCTACAAAACTTACCCGTTTTATTTGCCATTGACCGTGCAGGCTTAGTAGGTGCGGATGGCCCTACCCACGCGGGCAGCTTTGATTTAAGTTTTTTACGCTGTATTCCCAACATTATCATCATGGCCCCCAGTGATGAAAATGAATGCCGGCAGATGCTCACCACTGGCTTTCAGCATCACGGCCCTGCGGCGGTGCGCTACCCACGCGGTAGCGGCACCGGCGTTGCAACAGAAACCGCACTCAATGCCATTGCCATTGGCAAAGGTGAAATTAAACGTAGTAGCCAGAAACTTAAGCAAAAAGTGGCTATTTTAGCCTTTGGCTCAATGCTCACTCCAGCACTGGAAGCCGCAGAAAAGCTTGATGCAACCGTTGCCAACATGCGATTTGTGAAGCCGCTAGATACCGCGCTAATAGCTGAGTTAGCAAAAAATCACGATTTAATCGTGACTATTGAAGAAAATGCCGTCATGGGCGGTGCGGGTGCTGCGGTGATGGAAGCATTGCAAGCCATGCACATCGTCACACCGATTTTATGCCTTGGCCTGCCCGATAGTTTCATTGAGCATGGTGACCATGCAACCATGTTGGCTGAATGTGGTCTAGACGCAAGTGGCATCATTTCCGCCATTGAGCAAATAATACCTTAGTGTTATACTCAGGTATTATGAAGCCTGAGACAACCTCTAGAACTGGAATATCATGACAAAATCCACACATGCTGCAGCGATTGAAGACGTACAAAACACAGTAGACACCCGCCATATTGCCATTGATAAAGTGGGGATTAAGGCCATTCGCCACCCTGTAATTGTTAAAGACCGTTCTGGCGGTGAGCAACATACCGTTGCCATGTTCAATATGTACGTGCATTTGCCACAACAGTTTAAAGGCACGCACATGTCGCGCTTTGTTGAAATTCTCAACATGAATGAACATGCAATATCCATCGAGTCGTTTGAGACGATTTTGCGCGAAATGGTCAAACGCCTAGAGGCTGAGTCCGGCCATGTGGAAATGACTTTTCCCTATTTTGTCAATAAAGCCGCACCGATTTCTGGCGTAAAAAGCCTGCTAGATTACGAAGTGACGTTTATCGGCGCTATTGAACACGGCAAATTCGACATTACCGTTAAAGTGTTAGTCCCTGTCACCAGCCTTTGTCCATGCAGCAAAAAAATATCCGATTACGGCGCGCACAACCAGCGCTCACATGTCACGGTCACGGCACTCATCAACGACTTTATCTGGATTGAAGATATTATCGACCTGGTCGAAAAACAAGCTTCATGCGAGCTATATGGCCTACTCAAACGCCCAGACGAAAAGTTTGTCACCGAACGCGCCTACGACAACCCAAAATTTGTTGAAGACATGGTGCGCGATGTGGCCGCACAGCTCAATAAAGAAAAACGTATTGACGCTTATACAGTAGAATCTGAAAACTTTGAAAGCATTCACAATCACAGCGCCTACGCCTTAATTGAGAACGATAAACGCGCTAGATAAGGGGTATTGACAAAGTTTCAGTCGTCTTTATGCTTTAATTGTGAACGGTATCAAAGTATCGACTCAACATCATCTGTAGGCACTTTTTAACAACCAACAAAAGGAGCGCATTATGTCAGTTGCAAAAGTTATCGAAATCATCGCCTCAAGCCAAAAAAGTTTTGAAGATGCCGTATCAAATGGTGTTGCTAAAGCTGCCGAATCTTTACATGGCATCACGGGTGCTTGGGTGCAAGACCAAAGTGTTAAAGTGAAAGATGGCAAGATAACAGAGTACCGCGTAGTAATGAAAGTGACTTTTGTGTTGAAGGACGACTAAAATACTTGAACTGATTTAGCAAAAACCTGCTAAATTTAAGCGCAACCCTTTTCACCTGCCCTGCGAGCCTTATAA
>JAKPIR010000366.1 GCA_029549705.1 Pseudomonadota bacterium
AAAAAAACCCGCCGAAGCGGGTTTTTTTATTTCCTTCTAATGCAATTCAATTAGTCATCACCGCCCATAAAAGCCATTAGCAAGTGCAACAAATTGGTAAACATATTGTGCAGGCTCATGTAAATGCTCATGGTTGCCATGATGTAATTGGTTTGGCCGCCACGCACGATTTGGTTAATTTCGTACAAAATATAGCCTGCCATCAACAGCACCACCACCGCAGAAATGGTGAGTGACAATGCCGGAATTTTAAAGAAAAAGTTAGCTAAAATTGCCGCAATAATCACCACAAAGCCAATGGTTAAAAATTTACCCATAAAGCTGAAATCGCGTTTGGTGTTAGAGGCAACGCCAGCTAGCGTTAAGAAAGAAATTGCTGTGCCACCCGCAGCCAAGCCAATGAGCTGGGCGCCATTACTTAAATTAAGCGCGTATTGCAAAATTGGGCCTAACAACACACCCATAATAAAGGTGAAAGCAAACAGCAACCACACGCCTGCTGCATTGTTGGCATTTTTGGCAATCAGCCATGTCATGCCGTATACCGCAGCAAAAATACCAATAAACACCATAATGGGGCTAGAGGCCATCATCCATGCAAAATTCATGTTAATCCCAACCACTGCGCCAATCACGGTTGGAATCATGGTCATGCCTAACATCGCATAAGTGTTACGCAACACTTTATTTTCTGTCGCTAATGCAACGCCTTCACGGCCTAATACTTGAATATCATCTGACATTTTGTTTCCTCAATTAAAATATGCCAACAGGCAACGTTACTAAGATAGCGATTTTTACAATAAGTTTCAAGTGTTAATGCGGGTTTGCACAGTGCAACTGCACAAAAGCCTGCAAATTTGAAGCCGGTTATCTGCTAAAACATATCCCGAATTTTTGTTAAAAATCACTCAAAAAAAGCAGTTTTAACGTGAATTTCACACACAACCCTTTTCACCTACCCTGCAAGCCTTTATTTACAAGGCTCTCAGGGCATTGATTTTCGCTCGGGCGAATTTATTCAAACGAAGATGTGTTTTTAACGTTTAATTTTTTTGTCAAAAATCACTTCTGTGTGAAGCTCAATAACCCCAAAACATCAAGCAAATAATTCACCCTCCGAAATGCCAATTTGCGCTACTTGATGCACCGCTTTTACAAAATCGCCATTCTCGTGCAGCGCATCTAAAGTGGGTGGATGCCTGTGACCGTGCATGCGCGCCAGGCGGCTTAAGCTTTGCGCTGATATGTTCCATTTCAAATTTGCCAGCAACTCATCGGCCATGGCAGGCTGATTACACAACAGCACCATATCGCAGCCGGCGTTGAGAGCAGCCAATGCGCGCGTGGTCACATCTCCGCCCGCGCTGGCGGCTTCCATACTTAAATCATCGCTAAAAATCACGCCATTAAAGCCTAACCGCTCGCGTAGCACTTTTTGCAACCATTTTGGTGAAAAACCTGCGGGCTTGTCATCTACGCTTGAATAAATCACGTGCGCCGGCATAATTGCTTGAATGCCGTCATCAATCAACATTCTAAAAGGCTGCATGTCATTTTGTGCAATTTGGTCAAAACTGCGCT
>JAKPIR010000374.1 GCA_029549705.1 Pseudomonadota bacterium
GCCCACCGCACAAAAAATAAAACTATCCTATAACAAGCGGTTGGCAATATGCCACAGGATAGTGCGTGTATTGAAGTTATGACCGTTGAAGTGGCACATCGCCAATCTGCAAACCGTTAGCGGCAACCTTACAGAAATTCCTCAACCTTGTGAGTGTCTAATCCTGTATAAGTGTGTATTAGTTTCCGTAAAGCTAAACCACAACTTTCTGCCATTTTCATTCTATCATCAACTGACATTCCATCGTAATCTTGGTTATCATACATTTTGTCCATCAATGCAGTTTGAAAAATAATAGTAGCGTTCATAAAATCCCTGTTGGAATAATTAGGCTTGTTTTCATTTCCTTTTGCTTCTGCATTTTGCGTTAGCAAGTCATTTGCTATTGCTTCAAGTTCTGTTTTATAACTTCTCATTTTTTATTGATTTGTGAAGAAAGGCAGCCGCTAACAAGTGCTATACAATATGGCGGCTGACGTGCTTCGATTAAACATTTATTTTAAATTCAACTGTGGTGCTTCGTATTGGGCTTTCGTGCTGAAAATCCGCCACATCGTATAGCACCGATACGTTAGTGGCAATCGCTAAGACAGCTACAAAGGTCTCCAACGACTTCCTTTTGTTAACCAATGTGGATTATCTCCTGATTTACCGAATGACTTTTGAAACTCAATCGGCTTTCCTGTGTTACCTTCAAAATAAGCATCTAACATGTTTGGTGCTTCTTTAGTGTAAACCCAACCTTCTTCATCAATGATGTCTTTAACCATCTCCCAATATTGAGCATAAGCCGATTGAAAACGACTGCCACTAACATCGGCTTGGCAAGATTGTGGGTTCTGTTCTGAGTTGTTCATTTGTAATTCTATTTAACATTAGTAATAAATTTAAGCGATAGTTTTCCAAAGTCCACAACCTCGCCAAGCCGTGAACCGTTATAGGCAAGTGCTACGGCTCTACTACACAATGACCTTTAGCTTCCAATCTACCTTTCATTATCTCGTAGGCTTCGCCACCGCTATCAGCGTAAACAACTCCACCGGGTGTTCCAGCTTGTCCGCCATCGGCAGCACTCCAATCAACAGAAGCCATATAGACTCCATCTTCTAATTTTTCAACTTTGATTTTAAAATTCATTTTCGTTTCAATTGCCGCACCAGCCTATAACAGCGGTTTTGCGCCACCGCTGGACAGTTGGTGCGCTGTTATTAAGTTTATCTGAAGCGGCAGCGCAAAGCCGCAAAACGTTAGGTGCAAGTTTTATTTAAAATTTCTACCACCCGTTCTGCACACTTGCGAGTAAGTCCGTAGCCAATATCTATGCAATCGGGATGGTCTTGATTATTAGCTGTCCGCACAAAATTATTTTTTTGACTCGGTAGCATATCATTATCATCATCAATTATGCAATAACATTTCACATTGTTATCGTCAATCCATTGCTGAATTTCAAACCCTCTATCAACTTGGTCGTAAAATTCACAAGTTCCTCTCTCTACTACATCAACCTCAGTAGGTGTAATATCAATTACCTCTCCCGCCAAGTTTCTGTGCTTCCACATTCTTTGCATTTCAGATAATCCACTCATTCGCCAAGTGCTACTAATAACAATCTTTGCCCCTGTTTCCTCAATAATCCATCTTAGATTATCTTCAAAATGTTTATGGAAGCATTGCCCGAATTCATCTCTACCTTGTCCGATAACATTCAGCACTCCATCTATATCTAAAAAAATAATTTTGTCCATCGCTCAAATTTTAAATAAAACCAGACACCTAACAGCGCATTTGCGCCATTCTCCCACGCTAAAGCCGACACACAACGGACGCAAATCTGCAAAACGTTGTGTGCAATACTACTTAACTGCATCAAACAAGCTGACTTGGTTCTTTTGAGAAACGACTGCTTTTAAATTTGCCTTAGCTAAATCAAAATAGCTTTCTTTTAACTCAAATCCTATGCCCTTTC
>JAKPIR010000384.1 GCA_029549705.1 Pseudomonadota bacterium
ATCTCCACTTTAGCAAATCCTGCTAAATTTAATGCGCAAACGGTAACATCGGGTGACGCGAAAGTTTTTACCGCGACGGCCAATGGTAGTGCAACCAATGGGGATTATGGTGTAACTGTAAATCAGTTAGCGACTTCTCAAAAGTTGACAATGACTGGCTTGCCAAATACGACTGATGTAGTGGGTACCGGCACTTTGACAATATCCTTCGGAACGTTTAAGCCCGCAACGGTCTCTCCCGCTGTACCAGCAAGTTTTACAGCCAATAGTGAAAAATCTGATATCACAATCCAAATCAACAGTTCTAACAACACGTTATCTGGTGTACGAGATGCAATTAACGCAGCTAACGGCAGCGTCAGTGCCACAATTGTGAATGACGGCACTTCTAATCGCCTTGTGATTACTTCAAAAGATACAGGTGAAGCAAATAGTTTAAAAATTACAGTGGCAGATGATGATAGTAATTCATTGGATTCTTCAGGCTTGTCACAGCTTGCCTATGATCCGCTTGCGAGTGCTGGTAGCGGTAAAAATATGGCACAAATGCAGGCAGCTAAAAATGCACTACTTGAAATTGACGGAATTAGTATCTCTAAACCAAGTAACCTGATTACTGACGCAATTGAAGGTGTTACCTTGAACTTGCTTAGTGTTAGTAGCACAAGTGTAGTTCTAGGTATTTCGACTGATAAAGCGAAAATAAAAGATTCAGTTAAAGGTTTTGTCGATGCTTTTAATAAGCTTGATGACACTTTACGTGCCCTGACTAAATATGATGAATCAGGAAAATCTTCTGGTGCATTATTGGGTGATTCAACGGTGCGTACAGTCATCAACCAAGTTAAGGCTGTGTTTACAAAAGCGATTCCAACAGGTAATTCGATTGACTCATTGAATCAGATTGGAGTTTCATTTCAACGCACCGGTAAGCTGGCAATCGACGATACTAAGTTAACTGCTGCGATTGATACACATTTTAATGAATTGGCTTCTCTATTTACATCATCTGCTAAAGCAACTGATTCTTTGGTGAGTTATGTTGGTAGCAGCAATAAAACGCAGGTGGGAACATATGCAGTGAATGTGACACAGCTTGCTAGTGAAACAGTGAGTGTAAGTGGAACGATTAATGGCGTAGCTGCAAATGGTTTTGGTTCAAAGCTTGTTGGTGCAGTGGGGGACGCAAGTGAGGGACTTAGCCTTAAAGTATCTGGCGGTGCATTGGGGGCAAGAGGAACTGTAACGTTTACGCGAGGCTATGCTGCAGAGCTTGATAACATCATCTCAAAACTGCTGAGCGATGATGGTATCTTAGCAGCAAGAACAGATGGGCTTAAGAGCTCAATCAACCGACTAAATAAACAAACGGACGCACTCAATGTAAGGCTGGCCGCAGTTGAAGCACGCTATCGCGCGCAATTTACTAAGCTCGATTCCCTTATGTCGAGTATGCAGGCCACCAGCACATTCCTTACACAACAAATTCAGGCATTTAGTGCTAATAGTAAATCACAATAACGAAAGGTATAGATGATGTTCGGACAAACAAGACAAGGCGCAAATATGTACGCCAATATGGGCTTAGAAACAGGCGTGCTGGCTGCCAGCCCAAATAAACTCATCATCATGCTCTATGACGGTGCAATCAGTGCCTGCCGCGGGGCTATTGTGCATATGCAACAACAAGATATTCAAAAGAAAAGTGACATGATTGCCAAGGCGATTATGATTATTGAAAGTGGTTTACGGTTGAGCTTAAATAAAAAAGAAGGTGGCGAAATTGCCACTAATTTAGATGCGCTGTATATGTATATGAGCAACCGCTTAACCATTGCCAACATCCGTAATGAGCCTCAAATCATTACCGAAGTGATTCAGCTGCTGGTGGACCTTAAAGGCGCGTGGGAAGCCATTGAAAAAACCCAACAAGTGGGCAATGGCGCGCCATTGGCTTATTCTCAAACCATTTAATTTAAGCGAGTACCGTGAGAATGGAACAACAAAATACCGTCGTACTTTACGAATCAGTGGCTGGCATCATGCATCGCATGTTAGATGCTGCAAAGCAGCAAGAATGGGATGCGCTGGCTGAAATGGAAAGTCATTGCGCGCAAATGGTGCAAATGATAAAAGTCATGGAGACTGCCAGTTCGCTCACTGAAGAAGAGCTTGCGCGCAAACTCAGCAGCGTAAAAAGTATACTCGCCAATGACCGCGAAATCCGCAATATCGTCTCACCTTGGATGGCCAAACTGAATGCGATGATGCACAGCAACCAGATGGAACAAAAGCTCTCGCAGGCTTACCAGCATTAATCCAACGTCACCAATCAATGGCTTTGAGCGTCACTTAAATGTTTAAACCAGCCGATATTGCAGGTGTGTTACCCGTACCTAAGGTGCTGCCGATTATTGCGGTTGAAAAGATTGGTGACCCAACGCAGGCGTTGTTAAGCCGCGCCAATCAATTTTTAGTCGGTCAGGAATATTTAGCCACTGTGGCAGCAAAAACCACCGACGGAAAACAACTGGTTGAAATAGAAGGCCAGTTGCTAAAAATGGACCTTGGCAGCCAGGTTGATAAAGGGCAAACGCTTTCAC
>JAKPIR010000196.1 GCA_029549705.1 Pseudomonadota bacterium
CCCGCTACTTTGATGGCACTAAGTACATCGTATGCAATACCGATGAAGGTGAGCCAGGCACGTTCAAAGACCGGGATATTATTCGATATAACCCGCATCAACTCATTGAGGGTATGGCAATTGCCGCGTATACGCTCGGTGCCAGAGTGGGGTACAACTATATCCATGGTGAGATTTGGCAAGATTATGAAATCTTTGAGGCAGCTTTGGCTGAGGCAAGAGCTGCTGGATTTTTGGGCGAAAATCTTTTTGGTACGACATTTGATTTTGATTTGTATGCAGTGCATGGCTATGGTGCTTATATTTGCGGTGAAGAAACAGCATTAATTGAATCTATCGAAGGAAAAAAGGGCCAGCCACGCTTTAAGCCACCTTTTCCGGCAAGCTATGGTGTGTTTGGTAAGCCTACTAACGTCAATAATACAGAGAGTTATACAAGTATTCCTTGGATTTTGCAGCATGGCGGAAAAGCATTTGCAGACTTAGGGGTGCCAAACTCAGGCGGGACTAAGTTGTTTTCCGTATCAGGTCACGTGACTAACCCAGGCAATTATGAAGTAAAAATGGGTACACCATTTACCGAGTTGCTCGATATGGCGGGCGGGGTTTGGAAAGGGCGTAAGTTAAAGGCAGTCATTCCAGGCGGCCCTTCTACAGCCGTGCTGCCAGCTGAGGCCATTTTATCGGCGAATATGGATTACGATAGCTTAAGCAAAGCCCGTTCAAGTTTGGGTGCTGGCTCAATGATTGTGATGGATGAAACAACTTGTATGGTGAAAACTTTGCATCGTTTGAGTTATTTCTTTTATGAGGAAAGTTGCGGGCAATGTACACCTTGCCGTGAAGGCACGGGTTGGGTGTATCGGGTGATTGATCGTATTGTTCATGGCAAAGGCAAAATGGAAGACTTGGACTTACTCACATCTGTAAGCAATAATATTGCAGGGCGCACGATCTGCGCGCTAGGCGAAGCAGCAGCAACGCCGGTGTTAAGCTTTATTAAGCACTTTAGGCCTGAATTTGAGTACTACATTCAACATGGCAAAAGCATGGTAGAAGGTAAAGAATAATGTTGCAAATTGAAATTGATGGCAAAGCGCTAGAAGTAGAACACGGTAGCACAATCATTGATGCCGCTGACAAAGTCGGTATTGTGATTCCGCGTTTTTGCTATCATAAAAAACTGTCGGTGGCAGCTAATTGTCGAATGTGCTTGGTTCAGGTTGAAAATTTTAATAAACCTTTACCAGCTTGCGCTACGCCTGTAGCTGAAGGCATGAAGATTTTTACGCGATCAAAAGCGACAGTTGAAGCGCAGCAAAGTGTCATGGAGTTTCTGCTCATTAATCACCCGCTAGATTGCCCTATTTGCGATCAAGGCGGTGAATGTGATTTGCAAGATATCGCAATGGCCTATGGCGCGAGCGGATCGCGCTATACGGAAGAGAAACGTGTCGTAGTAAATAAAAATATTGGGCCATTAATTAGCACTGATATGACGCGTTGTATTCAGTGTACACGCTGTGTTCGCTTTTTGCAGGAAATAGGCGGAATGCAAGAGCTGGGTGTGGTGGGCCGTAGTGAACATGCTGAAATCACGGCTTATGTCGATAAAAGTGTCAATTCAGAGTTGTCAGGTAACATAATCGATTTGTGTCCCGTAGGTGCGCTCACAAGCAAGCCCTTCCGTTATTCGGCGCGTAGCTGGGAATTAACGCGTCGTCCAAGTATTGCACCCCATGATGGTCTTGGTTCGCACATTGAAGTGCATGTCAAAGATAACAAAGTCATGCGCGTGTTGCCGCGTGAAAAAGAGTCTATTAACCAATGCTGGTTGTCAGACCGTGATCGTTTTTCGTATGAAGGCTTAAACAGTCCAGATCGGCTAAAAGTCCCAATGATTAAGCATAAAGGGGCGTGGGTTGAGACAGATTGGAAAACAGCATTAGAGTTTGCCGCTGGTCAATTAAGGGATATTACCAATCAGCATGGTAGTGATGCCTTGGGTGTACTGGTTTCACCTAACAGCACCATGGAAGAAGGTTACCTTGCCAAGAAAATCGCTGAGGGTCTGAATTGTGGCAATATTGACTACCGACTACGTCAAACTGATTTCAGGTTAGATGGTAAGCGACTCGGTACACCTTGGATGGGATGCAATATTCAAGAGATTGAAGAACTGGATCGTATTTTACTCATTGGATCTAACATAAGAAATGAACACCCGTTGCTTGCACAGCGCTTTCGCAAGGCTGTGCAAAATGGTGCAGAACTGTCCATTGTTAGTCCGTTAGACAATAATCCACTCATGGATATTGCCCATAAAGTTATTGTTCGCCCGAATGATATGGTCAATGTGCTAGGGCAAATTCTAAAGGCCATGTCAGGGTTGCAACGTTTATCACTATGCCTGCCGCCTGCACTCACCAATCTGCTTGAAGAAATCAAAGTACGCCCCAACACGCAGGCCATGGCCGAGAGCTTGGCAGGACACGGTAAAACGTATGATTTAATTGCGCCAAAGGTTGGTATTTTTATCGGGAATATGGCGCTGAGTGACCCGCGATTTACTGAGCTGTATAGTATGGCTGAGGCGATAGGCGGAATTTCTGGAGCCAAAGGCGGAATTTTGCCAGCTGCCGCCAATAGTACAGGGATGCATATGATTGGCGTGATGCCAAATGGCACAGGGATGCATGCCCGCGCCATGTTGGAAATTCCAAGAAAAGCCTATTTGTTACTCAATATTGAGCCAGAGCTGGACTGCCAGCATGCAGCATTAGCAAAAGCGGCGATGGAAAAGGCGGAATGCGTTGTGGCATTAACTTCGTTTAAATCTCCGGCATTAGATAATGCGGATATATTGTTGCCAATCGCACCATTCACGGAGACTTCAGGTACTTTCATGAGCATGGAAGGCCGTGTGCAAAGTTTCGCGACAGCCGTCAAACCATTGGGCGAATGTCGCCCTGCATGGAAAGTATTGCGCGTGCTGGCGAATACCTTAGGCTTGCAAGGATTTGATTTTGAGACGAGTGAGGAAGTCAAGGATAGGCTTTTTGAAGGAGAGAAACCTTCAGCAGTCGTTTGGCGCAGTCTGAATAACAACCTGAAGGAGTTGGTCGAAATTCAGGTGAACATAAAGCACGATGGCTTGCAGCGTATTGGTGAAGTTCCGCAAAATGAATCTGATCCAATTGTTCGCCGTGCAGCATCATTGCAAAAAACCAAATATAACATCAGGCCTATGGCGCGTATGCGTGCAGAACAAATTGCGGCGCTAGGTTTGGTGGATGGTGATATCGTTCTTGCTAAGCAAGATAAAGGTAGTGCAGTACTAAAAGTTAAACTAGATAATCATGTAGCAATGGGTTGTGTGCGCGTAGCAGCCTCTCATGAACTCACAACGGGTTTAGGTGATTTAATGGGTGATATCACACTTGAAAAAACAACTGACACCAGTTACAAACCGTATGACACAGTGATCATGGAAGCGCGCGGGTAATGGCCATGTTTGAACCTCTACTGAATATTCTGGCAAATATCTTTGGCAGTTATTGGCCTGCCGTACAGTTGACTGGCTGGACTCTAATTAAAATCATTGCGATTGTTGCACCTTTAATGGGGGCCGTTGCCTACCTCACGCTGGCTGAGCGCAAAGTGATTGGCTACATGCAAGTACGTATTGGGCCCAATCGTGTGGGTTATTTTGGTTTGTTACAACCTATCGCCGACGGTATTAAGCTGCTGATGAAGGAGATTGTTCTTCCAACAGCTTCAAACAAAGCGTTGTTCTTGATTGGGCCTGTGTTGGCGATTGCTCCTGCATTTGCGGCTTGGGCGGTTGTTCCTTTTGATGCTACTTTAGTACTTGCAGATATCGACGCAGGCTTGCTCTACATTTTAGCGATGACCTCTGTTGCAGTTTATGGTGTGATTATTGCCGGATGGGCATCCAATTCAAAATATGCTTTTTTGGGTAGTTTGCGCTCAGCGGCACAAATCGTTTCATATGAAATTGCAATGGGGTTCGCCTTGGTGGGCGTACTGATGTGTGCGAACTCACTCAATCTTGGCAAGATAGTAACAGGCCAGGCGGGTGGATTCTGGCACTGGTATTTCATTCCGCTATTTCCGTTATTTGTCGTTTATTTTATTAGTGCTGTTGCTGAAACAAATCGTGCCCCTTTCGACGTGGCTGAAGGCGAGTCAGAAATTGTCGCTGGTTTCCATGTTGAATATTCTGGCATGGCCTTTGCGGTATTTTTCTTAGCAGAATATGCCAACATGTGGTTGGTTGCTACATTAGCCGCTTTGATGTTCTTAGGCGGTTGGTTATCTCCAGTACCCTTTTTACCAGACAGCTTTTTATGGCTGCTCGCTAAAGTTGGCTTTTTGTTATTTTTGTTCTTGTG
>JAKPIR010000389.1 GCA_029549705.1 Pseudomonadota bacterium
ACGGTATTTGGCAACACCACCAATAATACCAGCACCACGGATACTTCATTCTTAACGGATTTTGCGCAAAGTGTTGATGGCGGCATGATAGACACAAATGATGTAGATCCGATTGCAGAAGCAGAAGTTTATATGGCGTATGGCCGCGGTGCGCAAGCCGAAGAAATTCTTAAAGATGCGATACAAAAAGAGCCTAAACGCTACGAATTGCATTTAAAACTACTCGAAATTTATGCGGAAAGCAAAAACAATTCTGCATTTGAAGCCATTGCTGGTGAACTCTACACCACTTTAGGTGCGGATGACCCCACTTGGGCAAAAGTGGCCAGATTGGGTGCAACGTTAGAGCCAGATAATCCGTTGTATGACGTAAGCAAGCTTGCGGCGGTGTCGGAAGGTGCCACTGAAGCGCTGAATCTGGGGAACGATGAAAACGATTTAGTGTTTGGTTCAGATGAAGTGGCGCCACAAACCGAAGACAATAGCCTAGATTTTGCGCTCGATAGCGACGAAGTATTGAACGACCCGTTTGCTGATCAGGCTGATTCTTCGGTGGAAGACGCCACGTCAGTTGTGGCCGACAGCTTTGCTCCGGCAGAAAATGAAATTGCCTTCTCAAGCGACACTGAGACTTTTGATTTAGGTGATTTGGGCAGCACCGATACAAGCCAAACTACAAATCCAACTGAAGATTCGTCGCAAGCAGAAGCGAGCAATGTCATGGATTTTGATTTGGGTGACGCGTTTGACATTGGTGAGCCGACAACTGCTCCTACAACCTTAGAAACCGTTGCGGAATCATTGCCTTCATTTGATTTGCCAGTGGCCGCTTCAACTGAAGCATTGCAGGCGTCCGCATCAGATTTGTCTTCAGAATTTAATTTAGACGTACCAACTGAACCAGAGATGGTAGCATCAACAGAAGCGCCAGCGCTTGATTTTGCTATGGATTTGGATTTCCCAAGTTTAACTGAACCGAGCAAGCCAGAATCAGCGCCGGTTGATATTCTGGCTGAAGAAAAATCAGTTGCAGATACCTTAGGTGATTTTTCATTCGATTTACCAGTAACAGAAGCGGATAACGCAAATGGTGCTGTTGAAAACACTTCAATCGTTTCAGCGCCAGAAGCGCACACATTCGATTTGTCTTCAATCAGCTTAGATTTAGATACACCAACAGTGCAACCGACCGCTTCACAGACGGAAGATTTTTCAACAGAAGGTTTGGCGCCAGCCAATAATGCTGGGCTAGAGCCGCAAGACGTTGAAATTAAACTTGATTTGGTTGCAGTTTATATTGATATGGATGACAAAGTAGGCGCGCGCGAGTTGCTTGAAGAAGTGCTTAAAGAAGGTAGCACACAGCAAAAACAACGCGCACAAGCATTGCTGGATAGCTTGGCCTAGTTGCAGTTTGTTTCACTAAAAGCCGGGCAATTTGCTCGGCTTTTTTACGCCCATTTTTAGGCTAAATATCAGTGATAAATCGCTTTATGTTACGCCGAGAAATTTTTTATGCCCTGCGAGCCTTTATTTACAAGGCTTTCAGAGCATCAAAAAAGGTTGGTGCTGAAAATGCGCAATTAATCTCAAATTTATAGATGCTAAAAACATGGGATTTAAAAAGGCATTTGCCAAGTTTTTGGCTAACAAAAGTGGTAGTATTTGTGCAAACTCTGCCACCTCTACATTGAAATCATTCGCGCTTAACTGATGCATCCATTTGTTAAAATATTCGGTTTTATCATGCTGTTAATCAGCATGAGCTATCTCACACCGTTTTATCTTATCGCATTGTGCGTGTTCAGTTGTGCAGTCGCGCTAGGGCTGTCAGGTAAAAATTTTAGTCGGGTAATGCTACGAATGCGCTGGCTGTTTTTATCCATGTTAATTGTTTATGCTTTGACTACACCGGGTGAATATGTCCAGCCGTTTCCATTCGATACAGCGCCTACCTATGAAGGTCTGGAATCCGGATTGCTGCAAGTGGCAAAGTTGCTGATTGCGTTAGCCAGTTTGAGTGTATTATTTGCAACCAGCAGTCAGGCGCAACTTATGTTGGGCTTATATTATTTATTGTTGCCGTTGCGATGGTTGGGCTTGAACGTGGAACGATTTACGGCACGATTATTACTCACCCTTGATTACGTTGAAGTGCTGGCGCTGGATAAGCACTTTAAAATCAATTTTCAGCAGTTTGATAACCTACATAAGATGACCAATTCAGTCACCCAAGCGTTGCTGGTGCCAAAGCAGATTGAACTAGAATTAACGCCATTCAACAAGCGAGATAAGCTCGCCTTGTGTATGATGGCTGGCTGCATGTTAAGCCTAGTGCTATTCGGTTTGAAGGCGATGATTTGATGGCGAGAATCACATTAGGTGTCGCATATGACGGTTCGGGATTCTGTGGCTGGCAAAGCCAGCCCTCTGCTTGTGGTGTGCAAGATGTACTGGAAGCCGCGATTGCTGGCATTGCACAGCTTCCCGTAAGAGTGCATGCGGCAGGACGTACTGACACAGGTGTGCATGCCAGTTGCCAAGTTGTCCATTTTGATACGGCAAGCACGCGACCAATTTCAGCCTGGGTGCGTGGCGTGAATGCAAATCTTCCTGAAACAGTGCGGATAGAGTGGGCGAAAGAGGTTGATGCTACTTTTCATGCGCGGTTTTCGGCCTTCAGTCGAAGCTATGAATATTTGCTTTATAACGCGCCTGTGGCTTCTGCGCTTATGGCTAAAAAATCAGGCTGGTTTCATCTTCCGCTCGATTGTTTAGCTATGCAAAAAGCCGCGGGTTACTTAATCGGTGAGCATGATTTTAGCGCTTTTCGCGCTGCTGAATGTCAGGCAAGTTCGCCTGTTCGTACGATGTACCAGGCCGAAGTCACGCAGCTAAAATTAGCTGAAAATAAGGCGTATTTTCAATTTAACTTCAGTGCCAACGCTTTTTTGCAACATCAGGTACGTAACATGATTGGTGCATTGATTTATATTGGTAAGGGCGCCCATCCGCCAGAATATATGCAGACCTTGCTGCAAAATCGCAATCGCACCTTGTCTCCACCAACTTTTTCACCGCACGGGTTATATTTAGTGGGTGTGGGTTACGATGCCAAATGGGGGCTGCCCATTCGTGAGTACAAAGCGATAGACATGAATAAAAATCTGAGCGTGTTGATTTAAGCGTTACAATATGCGCTGAGATAACCTGCTATAAATGAATTTGTTGAGAATCAAGATTTGATAAGAACCAGAGTTAAAATCTGCGGTATCACACGATTAGAGGATGCCTTGACTGCGGTAGATTTAGGGGCGGATGCGATTGGTTTGGTGTTTTATGCACCGAGTCCGCGAAACGTCGAGATTGTTGCGGCTGCCGAAATTGCACGGCAAATTCCAGCCTTTGTGAGTGTGGTCGGTTTGTTTGTAAACGCTGAACCAAGATGGATTGAAGCGGTCATCGCAAGTGTTGGGTTAGATCTTTTGCAATTTCATGGTGATGAAACACCTGCAGACTGCGAACGCTTTGGTTTACCTTATATCAAAGCAATTCGCGTCAAAGCCGATACAAATTTGGTACAATACGCCCGAGACTTTGCATCAGCAAAAGCGCTGTTGCTAGACACTTATACCGAAGGCGTGGCGGGCGGAACAGGCCAAGTGTTTGACTGGAATTTGATTCCTAATACGTTGCCAAAGCCGGTGATTTTAGCTGGAGGCTTACAAGCAAATAACGTCGCACAAGCGATCGGGCAGGTAAAGCCTTATGCGGTGGATGTTAGCGGCGGCGTTGAAGCGACAAAAGGCGTGAAAGACGCAAAAAAAATGGCTGCTTTTATGCGGCAAGTGGCTTTAAGCGGCAATTGAGAATATTTAGATAAAGTTAAGAGTTGGGAGTGATGCATGAAGCTTTATGACATGCCTGATGCGCGCGGGCATTTTGGACAATACGGTGGAACTTTCGTTGCCGAAACCTTGGTTGAGGCATTAGACGAACTACGTGTGATGTATGAAAAATATCGCCATGACCCTGAGTTTTTAGCCGAATTTGCCTATGACTTAAAACACTTCGTGGGCCGCCCAAGTCCGATTTATCATGCCAAAAGGTTGTCTGATAAAGTCGGTGGGGCGCAAATTTACTTAAAGCGCGAAGACTTAAACCATACGGGTGCGCACAAAATCAACAACACCATTGGACAGGCATTGCTGGCCAAGCGCATGGGCAAGCCGCGTGTGATAGCCGAAACCGGTGCGGGCCAACATGGTGTAGCAACCGCCACGATTGCAGCCCGTTTGGGTCTTGAATGCGTTGTTTACATGGGTAGTGAGGATGTAAAACGCCAGGCACCGAACGTGTTTAGAATGAAGTTATTGGGCGCAACCGTAGTGCCAGTGGAAAGTGGCTCTAAAACGCTGAAAGATGCCTTAAATGAGGCAATGCGCGATTGGGTCACCAACGTGCATAACACTTTTTATATTATCGGCACTGTGGCAGGCCCGCATCCTTACCCGATGATGGTACGTGATTTCCAATCAGTGATTGGCACTGAGGCAAAAGTACAAATGATGGAAATGGCGGGTCGCCAG
Source organism: Pseudomonadota bacterium (assembly GCA_029549705.1). Classification (GTDB taxonomy): domain Bacteria; phylum Pseudomonadota; class Gammaproteobacteria; order Burkholderiales; family Methylophilaceae; genus Methylotenera. The sequence goes on from JAKPIR010000389.1 coordinate 4,590, forward strand.
CCAGATGCGGTGGTTGCCTGTGTGGGAGGTGGCTCTAATGCAATGGGTATTTTTTACCCCTATATTGATGTGCCCAATGTACGCTTAATCGGCGTAGAGGCAGCCGGGCATGGGCTGGAAACTGGTATGCACGCCGCACCACTCACTGCGAACAGCCCAGTAGGTGTTTTGCACGGCAATCGTACTTATTTAATGCAAGACGCTGATGGCAATATCATTGAAACACACTCGGTTTCGGCTGGGCTAGATTATCCTGGCGTAGGTCCAGAACATGCTTGGCTTAAAGATATTAAGCGTGCTGAATATGTTGCCATTACGGATGATGAAGCGATGGCGGCATTTCACAATTTATGTCGTACGGAAGGCATTATTCCAGCATTGGAATCCAGTCATGCGCTGGCTTATGCTGAAAAGCTGGCGAAAACCATGCGCAAAGATGAAATCGTTTTAGTGAATTTATCTGGCCGCGGAGACAAAGATATCAATACCGTCGCTAAATTAGCAAACATTACTTTATAAGTTCGAACTCATCATCCCATGTCAAGAATCCAAGCCACTTTTAAAACCTTAAAGCAACAGGGTAAAACAGCACTTATCCCCTACATTACAGCCGGAGATCCACATCCAAAACACACAGTCGATTTGATGCATACCCTTGTCAAAAATGGTGCAGATATGATTGAACTGGGGATTCCGTTCTCAGACCCCATGGCAGATGGTCCAGTGATTCAACGTGCGAGTGAACGTGCGCTAGTGCACAAAGTAGGGTTAACTGCAGTACTTGAAATGGTGAAGGCGTTTCGTCAAATGGACCAAACCACACCAATCATTCTCATGGGTTACGCTAATCCGATAGAGGCGATTGGTGCTGTCAATTTTGCAGACCGTGCAAAATCCGCAGACGTTGACGGGGTAATTACCGTTGACTATCCGCCAGAAGAGTGTGGTGAGTTTGTGAAAGAATTACGCGCACGTGATATTGATCCTGTGTTTTTACTTTCACCCACCACCGAACCGTCGCGTGTTGATTTAATTGTGAATCAGGCGAGTGGCTTTGTTTATTATGTGTCGCTCAAAGGAGTGACAGGTGCAGCTAATTTGGATATTGCAGAAGTCTCGCAGCGCGTTGCGGGTATTCGTCAGCAAACAAACTTGCCGGTAGGCGTGGGTTTTGGCATCCGCGATGCGTCCACGGCAAAGGCTACGGCAGCCATTGCAGATGCAGTTGTGGTAGGTAGTCGTATGGTGCAAGTGATTGAAGCATCCAATAATGAAAACTTGCTCAGTAACGTTGCCACGTTGATGCAAGAACTGAAAACCGCAGTAGATGCTGCTGTAAAACGATAAAGTGAACATTAGCACTTAAACTAGGTAATTTATCACTAGAAAATTAAGCTATAAAAGGGGTGTACTTATGGGTTGGCTCAATCAATTACCGCAAAAAATTAAACGTGCCGTAGGCGGAGATAAAAAAAGTGTTCCAGAGGGTGTTTGGAGCAAATGTTCCTCATGTCAATCTGCCTTATATCACAAAGACCTGGCTGATAATGCTGAAGTATGCCCTAAGTGTGGCTATCATAATCGAATTGGTGCACGCGCACGTCTAGCGCAGTTGTTAGATGCCGAAGGACAGTTTGAAATTGGGGCGAATGTACAAGCTGTTGATGTGCTTAAATTTAACGACAGTAAAAGTTATGCGGATCGTATTAAAGAATCACAAAAAACCGTCAATGAAAAAGATGCTTTGGTAGTCATGCAAGGCACTATAAAATCAGTACCGGCAGTGGTTGCTGTGTTTGAGTTTAAATTTATGGGCGGTTCGATGGGTTCAGTGGTTGGCGAGCGCTTTGTGCGTGGCGTACAAACTGCTATTGATAACAAAATGGCTTTTGTTTGCATCTCTGCCAGTGGCGGCGCGCGCATGCAAGAAGGTCTGTTCTCGCTCATGCAAATGGCGAAAACCAGTGCTGCACTCACACAGTTAAGCAAGGCAGGTTTACCTTATATTTCAGTGTTAACAGACCCAACCATGGGCGGAGTTTCCGCGAGTTTTGCTATGCTGGGTGATGTGATTGTGGCGGAACCTCAGGCTTTAATTGGCTTTGCTGGGCCACGCGTGATTGAGCAAACGGTACGTGAAACCTTGCCGGATGGTTTTCAGCGCGCTGAATTTTTACTAGAGCATGGAGCGATTGATATGATTATTGATCGTCGTGAAATGCGTGATCGATTGGCGTCAATTTTGGCAAGTCTGATGCGTTTGCCGGTAGCTGCCTAGTGTTGGGCCATTAAGTCAACACTTCCTTCATGGCGCAAAAGATGTCAAATGGCCTGCATGGTCACGGTTCATCTTATCAAGATTTGGCGTCTTGGCTTCAGTACATTGAAAGTTTGCACCCCAAATCGATTGCGATGGGACTCGCGCGTATCACCCGCATGATAGAGCGCCTGCAACTTAACCCAGCCTTTAAAATTATTACCGTTGCTGGAACTAACGGCAAAGGTTCTACCTGTGCGATGTTGGAGCAAATTTATCTGCAAGCAGGCTATTCTGTAGGCTGTTATACATCGCCACATTTGTTACGTTACAACGAACGTGTACGCGTAAACGG
>JAKPIR010000413.1 GCA_029549705.1 Pseudomonadota bacterium
TATTTTTTGTAAGTTTTGACACCGTCAGCGGTTGCCAATAACAGTACATTGGCAGGGCGCGCTGCAAATAAACCATTGGTAACGACGCCGACGATTTGGTTGATTTTAGCTTCGGTGGCAATCGGGTCAACAATCGTTAGGCCGTGCACATCTAAAATGACATTGCCGTTATCGGTGGTGAAGTTACGCAGTGAAGGTTGACCGCCCAACTTTACCAACTCGCGTGCTACGTAGCTGCGCGCCATTGGCAGCACTTCTACCGGCAGTGGAAATTTGCCTAATACCGGCACGTATTTAGTTTCATCACAGATACAAATAAAGGTTTTGGCCACGGCTGCCACGATTTTTTCACGGGTCAATGCGCCGCCGCCGCCTTTGAGCATGTGTAGATGTTCGGTAATTTCATCTGCGCCATCTACATAAATATCGAGGCTATCCACGTTATTTAAATCAAATACTTCAATGCCATGCGCGCGTAAACGCTGGGCTGTGGCCTCCGAGCTGGCCACTGCACCTTCAATTTTGTGCTTTACTTTTGCCAGCTCTTCAATAAAAAAGTTGGCGGTTGAGCCTGTGCCCACGCCAATGATGCCTTCTTTTACATATTCAACCGCGGCGCGTGCCACTTGCTGCTTTAATTCGTCTTGGGTGTATGCCATTTTGCCTTTTTCCTCTGCAAATTCTTTATAATGGTTGCCAATTCAACATAATACACTGCTGACGCAATTTTAAGAATATCGCATGACCACAATCGTACCAATCAATTACCAAGAAAGAATAGCGCATTCGCGCGTGTACGACGTTGCGATTAAAACCCCTTTAGAATTTCAGCCGATTATCTCAGCCCGCATCGGCAACCGTGTGCTGCTCAAGCGCGAAGATATGCAGCCGGTGTTTTCATTTAAAATTCGCGGGGCATATAACAAAATGGCACATTTGCCGCCCGACGTGCTTAAGCATGGTGTTATTTGCGCAAGTGCAGGTAATCATGCGCAGGGCGTGGCGTTAAGCGCTCAAAAATTAGGTTGCCGTGCAGTGATTGTGATGCCAACTACCACGCCAGCGATTAAAGTGAATGCTGTAAAAAGCCGTGGCGCTGAAGTAATACTGTTTGGCGATAGTTATTCTGACTCGGTTGTTCGTGCGCTAGAACTGGAAAAAACAGAAAAACTCACTTTTGTGCACCCCTATGACGACCCTGATGTGATTGCCGGGCAAGGTACGATTGCGCTCGAAATTTTAGACGAACACCCGCAACCAATTGAGGCAATATTCTGCTGCGTTGGCGGTGGCGGTTTGTTAGCCGGTATTGCGGCCTATGTAAAAGCGGTTCGCCCAGAAATCAAAGTCATAGGCGTTGAAGCCAAAGATGCCGAAGCGATGACCGAATCACTCAAAAAAGGCGAGCGCATCATCCTTGACCAAGTAGGGCTTTTTGCCGATGGTGCGGCCGTTAAGCAAGTTGGTGTTCACACCTTTAAGCTTTGCCAGCAGTATGTGGACGAAATGATTGTGGTCGATAACGATGCCATTTGTGCAGCCATTAAAGACGTGTTTGAAGACACGCGCAGCATTTTGGAGCCTGCTGGTGCGCTCGCTTTAGCTGGTCTTAAAGTTTATGCTGAACGTGAAAATCTGCATGATAAGACGCTCATCGGCATTGCATCTGGCGCCAATATGAACTTTGACCGCCTGCGCTTTGTGGCAGAGCGTGCCGAGATAGGTGAAAAGCGAGAAGCTGTTTTTGCTGTAACAATCCCTGAAAAACCTGGCGCTTTTAAGGCGTTTTGCCGCTTGCTGGGTAACCGCAATATTACGGAATTCAACTATCGCTATTCCGACCCCAAAAATGCCCATATATTCGTAGGCATCGCCGTATCCGACCCAACAGAAGCTGCAAAACTGGTGACAGAGTTGCAAGCGCAAGGATTACCAGCACTGGATTTAACCGATAACGAAATGGCCAAATTACATTTACGTCACTTGGTGGGAGGCCATGCCCCGCAAGCCGAACATGAAGTGGTGTATCGCTTTGAGTTCCCTGAAAAACCAGGTGCGCTCATGAAATTTTTAGATACAATGGGACACGATTGGAACATCAGCTTATTCCACTACCGCAATCATGGTGCAGATTTTGGGCGTGTACTGGTGGGCATGCAAGTTCCCCCGGATGAACAGAACGAATATCTCACTTTTTTACATAACTTAGGCTACCCTTATTGGGATGAAACAAACAATCCTGCTTATCAATTATTTTTAGGCTGAATACAAAAAATGGCTGAATACAACCACTAAAAACGGTTATATATAGCCGAATATTGGGGCATCCAATCGCAATAACTTGTTTAAATTAAAGATTATTTTCAGCACGTTTCTTGCTTGAATTTATCGTTTATGCATTGAACCTAATTAATAAAAATCAAACTAATTTGAATCGTTGTCACTTTGGAGATATTAAATGAATTACACGCAACATAAAACACGCCTAAGCCTAGTGCTGTTAGCAATGATCGCCAGCTTAAGTGCCTGTACAAAAGAAAAAACCGAAGAGGCCAAAACAACTAACGATGCTGCGGCAGTCAATCAAGCAACCGACACCTCAACAGCCGCCAACAACAGCGCAGTAGCAAACGGCTTAGCTTATGTTACAAGCCAAGATGCCGGCGTGAGCGTCATCGACCTTGCCACCATGAAAGTGGTCAAGCAAATTGATGTAAAAGCCGAAAGCCCACGCGGTATTGGTATTACAGATGATGGCAAAAAGCTAATTGTGGCAACGCGTGGCAATGACAGCATTTCAGTGATTGATACAGCGACGGGAGAAGTATTACAGCAAATCTTAATCGGTAAAAACCCTGAGTTTGTTCGCGTACGTGGCAATTTTGCTTTTGTTTCTTCTGAGCCTAGCGCTAAAGGTGGTCCACCACCAAAACCTGGTGCTAAAGATGAAGAGGATGACGATGATGAAGAAAAAATCCCAGCCCAAATTGTGGTGGTTGATTTAGAGCAAGGTAAAAAAGTACGTGAAATCACTGGGGGCCCAGAAACTGAAGGCATAGAGTTTTCTAACGATGGTACCAAAATGATTATCACGAATGAAGCGGATAACACAGTAACGGTTCACAACATTGAAACTGGTGAGTTAATCAAAACTGTTTCAACGCATGAGCATGGCGACAGACCGCGTGGTATTAAAGCTTCGCCTGATGGTAACAACTATATTGCAACATTAGAATACGGCAATAAATTTATGGTGCTAGATAAAGACTTTAACTTTGTTCGCACGGTTGATACTGGTGAAACGCCCTATGGCGTTGCGTACGACGCAGCAGGCAACAACATATACGTGGCCAGTAACAAAGCCAAGTTACTTGAAGTGTTTGATGCCAAAACATTTGTTAAAACGAAAGAAGTCACCACTGGTAATCGTTGCTGGCATTTTAGTTTTACACCAGACAATCAAAAAATATTATTAGCTTGCGGTAAGTCTGATGCCGTACTGGTGGTAGATGCCAATCTATTCACCGTGACCAATCAAATTGAAGTAAAAGATATGCCTTGGGGCGTGGTGACTTACCCTAAAGCGATGGGCAGCTTAGAAACTTCAATCAGATAGTTCTAGCGTTATATCCGATGTCAATATAAAAGCCCGAGCAATCGGGCTTTTTTTACTTGAAGTCGCTGATTGATTAAAACATTAACCATTTAATAGGCTCATAATAAACTGCCAATCTATTGGGTCAACTGGGGTAATCGATAAGCGGTTACCGCGCTGCAAAATACGCAAATTGGCAAGCTCAGGTATTTCACGCATTTCCTTCAAGCTTAAAAGCCGCGTTTTTCGCACCAATTTCACATCCACGTTCAACCAACGCGGGTTTTCTGGCGTAGACTTTGCGTCAAAGTATTTATGGCCTTTAATGAACTGCAGACGGTCTGGATAGGCCAACTGACTCACCTCGCAAATACCCGCAATTCCAGGCAAATCGCAGTTAGAGTGGTAAAACAGCACGCCATCACCCAACTGCATTTGATCGCGCATAAAATTGCGTGCCTGATAATTGCGTACGCCATACCAATCAACCGTTTGATTGGGCATTGCCGCTAAATCATCTATAGAAACGTCTGAGGGCTCAGACTTCATCAGCCAATAACGCATTGAATATTCTTAAATTTAAAAATGGGAAGTTCTCTACGGATATGGCCTAGGCCAGCATCCTGAACCAAAAAGGCTCAAGTGGTAACAGCCTAGAGTGCTTTAGGTACACCAACCATGTGGCGCGCACACCGCAACTCGAATGACTAAAACCGATGCTATAAACTAGTTCAAGGAATTATTAGCCTAAACCGCACCGCAGAGAACAAACTTTGAAACCAGTAACTTTGGTGACTATTTTACGCCTAATAAGGGGATTTGTATTGCCAGGTGCTAGATTTAGCTAAAAAGCTCTTTGGTAGCATAAACCTGATCAATTTGATCTTGCATGTGGCTAATTCTGCGTTTAATGTCACCCACATCGACGGAGCCATTTTTTGTATTGAGCAATTCATGCGCCAAATTCAGTGCTGCCATGATGGCAATCCGCTCAACCCCAACGATTTTACCCGTATCGCGGATATCTCGCATTTTTTTATCTAAAAAATTAACTGCTTCAATCAAGCCAGGACGTTCTTCTTCAGAGCAAGCCACCGTGAATTCACGGCCCATTATGTTGACATCTACACCTTTATTTTCGCTCATTCGTTTTTACCCGCTATGGCAAGGTCTCCATCAACGCTTCTATGCGCTCACTCGCTTGTGCCATATTGGCTTTTAGCTCTGCGGTATCTCGCAATGTGGCATCTAAATCCTGACGTAGCTGCGCATTTTGATTACGCAGGTCTACACACAGGGAAATTAATCCTGTTAACTTAGTCTCTAATGCTTTTAAGTCGGCGTCCATGCAATCACTATAATTTAAAAAGTTTATTGTAGTCAATAGCTAACGTGTATTTTTAAAAGTATTACAATACATATTAGTCTTAATGGGTGAATATGCGTTTATTTACGACAAATTACCTAAGGTTTGATTTGACTATAAATTCATATAATGGACTTTAGGTATATCATCATTAAACTCTAGCATGGTGATGCTCGCATGATGAATAGAGAGCCTAAACAGACGTTTGAGTGGCATTTGTAAAACTTCTGCAATTAACGCCCGAATCAATCCGCCATGGGTAATCACCAATATATGCTGGTTTCGTGCATCTTTAGCCACCTCATCTACAAAACTTTTTGCTCGGCCATGCAGTTGCGAAAATGTTTCACCATTGGGTGGCGCCAAATTGGCATAATCATTTGCCCAGACATCAAAAATATCACGCGGAATATCTTCCCAGGCTTGCATTTCCCAGTCACCAAAATGCAGCTCTTTTAGGCGATGATCATGTCGAATGTCTTCGGCTGAAAAACCAAGACGGGGGTCTTGGCACAACGCCTGTGCAAGTTGCTGGCAGCGCCGCAACGGGCTTGTATAGATAGCATCAAACTGCGTATTTCCTAATTTTTGCTGCAAGGCTAATCGTTCATTGTCAAAATTTGCAGAAACGGCAACATCGCTCTGCCCATAACAAATATGCGGTGCTATATCCAAACTAGTGTGACGCACTAAGGTGAGCTTCATACAAATCGAACCAATAACGTTGCGCTTGCAAGTAAGCCAATATAAAAGCTGACTTCAGTTAGCTGCTGCATTGCGCCAAGGCAATCGCCTGTATAACCGCCTATACGGCGTTTAATTTTTAGGCTGAACCAAACCCAGACGAAAAATACAGGCAAAAGCGCTACTAGACCTGCTGTGCCTACGAATAACAAAGGTAACAATCCAAAAAAAGTAGCAATTATCAATTCAAGCCTTGATAGTTGCGTGGCAAGCGGCTTAGATTTACCTTCGGCTTTAACATAGTGTTGCGTGGCCATCACCAAGACCGCGCACCATCGACTCAGCGCATGAGCAGCAATTAACGCGATTGGAATCTGCAACACATTCAAACTACTTAATACCTGATATTTAGTCAGCAGTACCAGCACCAATCCGATTACACCGTAACTGCCAATACGCGAATCGACCATAATAGCGAGTACTTGCTCACGCTCCCATCCACCTCCTAAGCCATCTATAGCATCTGCCAAGCCGTCTTCATGAAAAGCACCGGTAAGCAAAACCGAAGTCGCCATACTTAAAATGATGGCTGTTTCAAGTGGTAATGCCAGCTGAAAAATCCAAAAGGCCAATGCGGCTATTGCACCAACAAAGATGCCCACCAATGGAAAAAATCGCGTCGCGCGATTTAAATCTGAGGCCTCAAACTTTTCAAATCTGACCGGCACGCGAGTAAAAAACATTACCGCTGTAAGAAAATATCGCCATTGGTTTTGCAGTTGGCGCATCATATTTTTTCAGACACTTTGGCTGACTCAAACGAAGCCATCTGATTTAAAAAATTCACCGAGGCGTTGACTAGCGGGTAGGCAAGCGCCGCACCAGTGCCTTCACCTAATCTTAAATCTATATTCAGCAAAGGCTTAACCTTTAAAAAAGCGAGCATTTTTTGATGCCCGGCTTCATCAGAACAGTGTGTAAAAACACAATAATGCAAAATATTAGGCTGCATTTTGACCGCAACTAGCAGCGCTGCGGTGGTAATAAACCCATCTATTAATAGTGTACAGCCGCGCGCCGCCGCTTGTAGCATGGCACCCACCATCATGGCAATTTCAAAACCACCAAATGTCGCCAGTGTTTGCTCGGCAGCATTACTATTTAATGCGTGATACGCAACGGCCTGTGCCAAAATACGTGTTTTGTGATTTAAGCCGGCGTCATCCAGCCCTGTGCCCCGTCCCACACAATCTTGAATCGGCAGGCCACACAGCACGCTCATTAAACAACTCGCCGATGACGTATTACCAATGCCCATTTCACCAAACGCAAACACATTGCACCCTAAAGCCATTTCAGCATCAGCGATTTGTGCGCCTTTTTTGATGGCTTCTCTACATTGCGAGATAGTCATTGCAGCATCAGTTAAAAAATTACGTGTGCCGGATGCAATTTTAGCGTTAATTAAATTGGTGTTATCTGCAAATTGATGATTGACCCCAGCGTCCACAACGCGTAATCGGATGTTATTTTGGGCAGTAAATACGTTAATGGCCGCTCCGCCCTGCAAAAAATTAAGTACCATTTGTGCGGTGACAGCTTGTGGATATGGGCTGACACCCGCTTCAACAATGCCGTGATCTCCCGCAAATACCAGCATCGTTGGGTGCGTTAGTTTTGGTTCGAGTGTTTGTTGAATAAGCCCAATTTGCAGCGCGACTGCCTCTAACATGCCCAAAGCCCCAAGTGGCTTAGTTTTATGATTGATTTTGTCAACAAGCGCACTTTTGATAGCCTGACTAGGCATAGCGATAGAGAAATTCATAGCCCAATTTTACATGAGCATTACAACAAATTCATTACCTCCCGCCTAAATATGTTCTCCGCCACTTGAATGGAAGCCTGCGTACGCGTGGTCAATGATTAGTTCGCATAATTCAGCAATTATCTTTGGAAGTTTTTTGGAAGTTTGCTATAATTCGCGCCTTGCAAACATTTACCGATGTTTGCATGATGGCCGGGTAGCTCAGTCGGTAGAGCAGCGGATTGAAAATCCGCGTGTCACAGGTTCGATTCCCGTCCCGGCCACCAATATCTAAAAGGCTCACAGCGATGTGGGCTTTTTTTATTTTGTGCAAAATTTAACTCATGTAAGCGATATGTAAGCGTTTTTCATCTATCACTATCAATAAAATGTCCACGCTTAGTGGACTAAAGGCACACAAGACAGAACTTAATCATCGTCATTAGTTATTGCACTGAAATCTTGCAGAATCGAAACTGAACCAC
>JAKPIR010000018.1 GCA_029549705.1 Pseudomonadota bacterium
TAGCTGAACAAATTCAACGCCTTTTGGCAATTTAATTTGTGATAAGTGAATTGAATGACCAATTTCAAGTGTAGCAACGTCCACTTCAATAAACTCTGGCAAATCTTTTGCCAAGCAGCTTATATCGGCTTCTGTTTGTACGTGCGCCACAATGCCGCCACCTAATTTAACGCCTGGTGCAATATCGGCATTGATAAAGTGGAAAGGTACTTTAACGTGGATTTTTTCAGTTGCGCTTACACGTTGAAAATCAATGTGTTGAATAGTGTTACGGACAGGATGCATTTGAAAGTCGCGTAGCAATACGCTTTCTTTTTTGCCATCTAGATTTAGATTTAACACTGAAGCGTGAAAAGCTTCATGGCGGAATTGTAAGAACAATTCTTTAGCATTGATTTCAAGTGGAATTGCTGGTTGACGACCACCATAAACCACACCTGGCACTGTGCCAGCGCGACGTAGACGGCGGCTCGCACCCGTACCTTTGACTTCGCGCTTTACTGCATTAATTTCGATAGACATTTTACTACTCCTAAAACCACTGTGTTTTACGCAGCGGGAACTACACAAAAATCTGTTTTCCGCGACCAGAAAACAGGGTTAAAAATTTAATCCATAAATAGTGAAGAAACTGAATCTTCAGTACTGATTCTGCGTATGGTTTCTGCCAAAATGCCAGCGGCACTTAATTGGCGAATTTTTTTGCAGTTTCTCGTATCGTCATTGAGCGGTATGGTATTGGTAACCACTAATTCGTCTAATTCAGAGTTGGCAATACGTTCCGCTGCACCACCTGATAACACGGGGTGCGTTGCGTAGGCAACCACTTTAAGTGCGCCGTGATTTTTAAGTGCGGCTGCCGCTTCACATAATGTATTTGCGGTGTCTACCATGTCGTCCATAATCACACAGGTACGGCCTGCAACTTCACCGATGATGTTCATTACTTTTGCCACATTCGGTTTAGGGCGACGCTTGTCAATAATCGCCAAGTCAGCGTTCAACTGTTTGGCGGCCGCACGGGCGCGTACCACACCACCAACATCGGGTGAAACTACCATTAAGTTTTCATGGTTTTGTTTTAACAAATCGGACAACAAAATCGGCGTTGCATAAATATTGTCGACAGGAATATCAAAAAAACCTTGAATTTGGTCCGAGTGCAAATCCATTGTCAGCACGCGGTTAACGCCAACGCCTGTCAGCATATTCGCCACTACTTTAGCGGTAATGGCAACTCGGGCAGAACGCGGACGGCGATCTTGTCTGGAATAACCAAAGTAGGGGATTGCCGCAGTAATGCGCCCAGCAGATGAGCGTCTTAGGGCATCGACCATCACCATGACTTCCATCAGGCTGTCATTCGTTGGGTGGCTGGTAGACTGCAACACAAACACGTCTTTGCCGCGAACATTTTCGAGTAGCTCGACGGTAGTTTCGCCATCTGAAAAAGTGCCTACATGCGCACGGCCTAGTTCAATACCAAGGTGGGTAGCCACTTCTTGTGCAAGCACCGGGTTGGCAGTGCCAGTAAAGACCATCAAGTTGCCGTTAGACATCGGTTGATTTCCCATTGGGCTGACAAGGAAATTGTCAGCGTGTAACCAT
>JAKPIR010000201.1 GCA_029549705.1 Pseudomonadota bacterium
TGCGCTTGGCTCTAACCTCTCTGCATTGTGGATATTAATTGCCAATGGCTGGATGCAAAACCCAGTTGGCGCTGAATTCAACTATGAAACCATGCGGATGGAAATGACCAACTTTGCTGCACTCATTTTCAATCCAGTTGCCCAGGTCAAGTTTGTACATACAGTTGCTGCAGGTTATACCACGGCATCGATGTTCGTACTCGGCATTTCATCATGGTATCTGCTCAAGAAACGTGACGTTGGTTTTGCCTTAAGATCAATCGCAGTCGCTTCAGGCTTTGGTTTGGCCTCCATATTATCCGTCATTATTTTGGGCGATGAATCTGGCTATGAAACAGGTGAAGTACAGAAAGTTAAATTGGCGGCCATTGAATCAGAGTGGCATACCGAGCCTGCTCCTGCAGCATTCACGCTCATCGGGCTGCCGAATCAGGCCGAAGAACGTACTGACTATGCTATTAAAATCCCCTATATATTAGGTTTAATTGCCACACGCTCTGTAGATGAAGAGGTGACTGGCCTGGTAGAGCTTAAGAAGCAACATGAGGCACGCATCCGCAATGGCATGCAATCTTATGCCGATTTACAGCGCTTAAAATCTGGAGATAATTCAGTCGCTTCAGTAGAAGCATTTGAAAAATCAAAAGAGGATTTAGGCTACGGCTTACTACTTAAGAAATACACACCCAACGTAACAGATGCAACAGAGGCACAAATCAAACAAGCTGCCAACGATACAATTCCTAACGTATTCACTTTGTTTTGGTCATTCCGTGTGATGGTCGGGTTAGGCTTTCTTATGCTATTCATCTTCGCCGCTTCGTTTTATTTTACAATCAAGCGTAATATAGAAAAGAAAACATGGTTATTAAGGTTAGCGCTATATGCAATACCAGTCCCATGGATTGCTGCCGAAATGGGTTGGATTGTGGCTGAGATGGGTCGTCAGCCTTGGACCATTTCAGGCATATTGCCAACGCACTTGTCTACATCATCATTAACTGCTGGCAATCTTTATTTCAGCTTGGCAGGCTTTATCGGGTTCTACACATTGTTATTATTTGTCGAAATGTTCCTGATGTTTAAATACGCACGGCTAGGACCTTCCAGTTTGCACACAGGTCGTTACTTTTTTGAAAAAAATCAACCAGCTGTTTCTAACGCATAAGTAAGGGTTATCATGATATTCTTTGATTATGAAACGCTAAAACTCATCTGGTGGCTATTTATTGGCATTTTGCTGATCGGCTTCGCCGTCATGGACGGCTTCGATATGGGCGTTGCCTCATGGCTACCATTTCTAGGCAAAACCGATGAAGAGCGTAGAGTCATTATTAATACTATTGGCCCCACTTGGGAAGGCAACCAAACTTGGTTGGTGACCGCTGGAGGTGCAATTTTCGCTGCATGGCCGCTAGTCTATGCAGCAGCATTTTCAGGGCTTTATATCGCGCTGTTGTTAGTTTTATTCGCGTTATTCTTCCGTCCAGTCGGTTTTGATTATCGCAGCAAATTACCTGACCCGCGCTGGCGCCACACTTGGGACTGGGCATTATTTACTGGCGGAGCGATACCTGCGCTCGTATTCGGCGTTGCATTTGGTAATCTTTTCATCGGTTTGCCTTTTTATTATGACGATACCTTACGCTCGTTTTATACAGGCGGTTTTTGGGCGTTACTCAATCCATTTGCACTACTGAGTGGCGTGGTGAGTTTGTCTATGCTCATGATGCATGGCGCTATTTATTTACAATTACGTGCTGATGGTACTGTGCAAAAACGCGCACAAAAAGCCGCGCTGGTTACAGGCATTGTTTGTGCCACCGCCTTTGCCCTAGCTGGCGCTTGGATTGCCTATGGCATTGATGGTTATATCATCACCTCAACACAAAATGTCAATCTAGCACTCAATCCCTTAGCTAAAACGGTAGAGAAATCTGCTGGGGCATGGTTGAGCAATTACCATACATATCCATGGATGACATTGGCGCCCATTGCTGGTTTTGCTGGAATAACGCTATCTTTGTTCAGTGCACGATTTAAATATGAGCGTACTGCCTTTCTGTTCAGCAGTATTGCCATTGCAGGTATCATATTAACTGCTGGATTCTCAATGTTTCCTTTCATTATGCCTTCCAGCACAAACCCAGTAAGTAGCTTAACCTTATGGGATGCTGTTTCTAGCAAGAAAACTCTGGGGATTATGTTCATAGTCACCATCATTTTCTTACCTCTGATTATGGTATACACGTCATGGGTATACCGCGTGCTACGAGGAAAAGTAACTGTTCAATCAATTAAAGACAATACGCATACTGCTTATTGATTACTGGTAAAGCTAGGAGAATAGAGATGTGGTATTTTGCATGGATACTGGGTATTGGATTGGCACTGGCTTTTGGCATTATTAATGTGATGTGGTTGGAAGCTGAACAAACAGAAGATTGTCAATAAGTAGTCGAACCTGAACAACTCAGTTCAAGCAGATTTCAACTGATTGAACTGAGCGATATTTAAATACTGCTGTATAGCGGCGACTAACAATTGCAGTTGGCTTGCAAAACAATGGCCGTAAAAAAGCCAGATGGCTCTCAGAATCATCCGCAGGTTGTGACCTGAGCTTGTAAATAATTCTGTGTAAATGGAGACCGTTCATAATTCTGTGTAACTGCCATTAAAGTGCAACCCTATCACTGCCAAACATCACAGCTAGTTGCCCTAGAGCCAAGTCCCAATCACGCACTGGCATTGTCCATTTACTGGCGATGCGATGTGTGTTTAAGTATATCACCTTCATCATGGCCTTATCGTCCATGAAGGATTTTTTAGGTTTTAGCACTTTTTGCAGGCTGGCGTTAAGTGATTCCACCGCATTCGTGGTGTAAATCACCTTGCGAATTGCAGGCGGATAATCAAAGAACACCGTTAAGCGTGGCCAGTTATTGCGCCAGCTTGGTGCAATGCTTGGATAAGCT
>JAKPIR010000039.1 GCA_029549705.1 Pseudomonadota bacterium
GGGTTGGCTCTGGCGGGGCGTTGAGTTGCATTTCTGTCATATTAGACTTCCTTAATCTTGGCGGCAGAGGCTTGCAATGCAATGCGTAACTGTAATAACTGCTTAAAATGATTGGGGTCTTTGGCGTGGGTGAGTTCCCCTTCCGCCGGAAAATGAAAGTCATACAATCGAGACAACCAAAAACGCAATGCCGCGCGGCGTAACAAGGCATGCCAACTTAAGCATTCAGCCTCATTAAAGGGGCGCACTGTTTGATAAGCGGCCAAGAATGCTGCAAGTTTTTCTTCGTCAAATTGACCATTGGCTAGAATGCACCAATCATTGACGGCAATCGCCACATCATAGGCCAGGCTATCATGGCAGGCATAATAAAAATCAATAAAACCGCCTAGTTTGTCGCCATCAAATAGCACGTTATCGCGAAATAAGTCACCATGCACCACGCCGTGCGGGAGTGCTACTATTGCTAAATCTCGCTGATAATCAAGTTCTGCATGCAATAATTGCTGTTCTTCTACTTTTAATTTCGGCATTACTTTTTGTGCCGTTGCCTGGCGCCAGTCTGCATCACGCTGGTTATGAATGGCATTGCCTAACTGAAAGTGCTGCGGAAATTGTGCTTCAAACGTTTGCCCTGCCAAATGCATTTTTGCCAGCACACGGCCAACTTCTGCACACTGCGCTAAATTTGGCTGCTGTACGTCTTGCCCTAGCAAACAACTCACTAGAGCAGCGGGTTTGCCGTTGAGCACACCCAAACAAACACCTTGACCATCGGCAACCGGCTTGGGGCATGGAATGCCATGCGTAGACAAATGACTCATCAAATCAATAAAATAGGGTAAGTCTTCTATATTATTTTGCTCAAATAACGTAAGTACATATTTACTTCTAGTCCCATCGTTGGATTGGGTCGTTACAAAATAATTGGTATTGGTAATACCCGATGAAATGCCTTTTAACTCAACAAGTGTACCGATGGAATAATTTTGCAGCCAGGTACTGAGTTCTTGCTGAGTGACGGTAGTAAAAACAGACATAAATAAAAATAATCAATAAAGGCTGAAAAATGAATTTTTTGAAAAAGACTAAGAGATGAAATTTGAATGACGAGTGCCGAGAAGTTGAACACTTCTCGGCTCTTGTCAGGTTTAAAACCTAAAGATGGTCCATTTAGGAATGCTTACGGGTTGAACTGGCCCGTAATTAATCCATTCACCATCTTGATCTTCTTTATGCAGGTAGTATGGCACACCGTGCGCTGGGGTGATTTTCATCATATAAAGCTGACCATTGACGCGATACTCCTCAATGGTTTCGCCCTTTTTTTTCACGATGGTAATTTGCGGCTCGTCCACGTTATCATCTTTGCCAATAGCCGGTGGCGGAATATCTTCAAGCGGCACCGCATCTGCCGGCGTTGGTGTTGGTTGCGGCGCTTTCGATTTTGCCTCTTCTGCAATCACAGAAAAAGGCATTGTCACCAACGCCAAGAAGCCTGCTATCAACCAAAAATTTTTACGCATTTTTTTGCCTTTTCTTTATTCAGGATTACACGCTTTATTCTAACAAAATTAACGTCTGAAAAACCGCGTGGTTTACAAATATAACTGTACGCGCTCTTCGGCCGCAGATAATTTAAAGCCGCGTGTCTCATAATGTTTAAAAATGGCCTCTACAATTTTAGCGGGCTCGTCAATAATCTGGATTAAGTCTAAATCTTCAGGCGAAATCATTTTTTCATTCACCAGCGTGGTTTTAATCCAATCAATCAAGCCGCGCCAAAAAGGCTCGCACACTAAAATGATAGGCATTTTGAGCGTTTTGCCAGTTTGAATGAGCGTAATCGCCTCCATAACCTCGTCTAAAGTGCCAAAACCACCCGGCATCACTACATATGCACTTGCGTATTTCACAAACATCACTTTACGCATAAAAAAGTGCTTAAAGTTTTGACTGACATCCTGATAAGGATTGGCCTGCTGCTCATGCGGCAACTCAATATTGAGGCCGATGCTCGGTGCCAAGCCGGGAAACGCGCCTTTATTGGCCGCCTCCATAATGCCAGGACCACCGCCGGAAATCACGGCAAAGCCGGCATCACTCAGTAATCTTGCGATTTCTTCAGTGAGCTTATAATAAGGATGGTCTTCAGGCGTGCGCGCACTGCCAAAAATTGAGACTGCCGGCGTAATTTCTTTCAGGCGTTCGGTCGCATCGACAAATTCTGCCATAATCTCAAATGCATGCCATGATTCATGCCCGGTGTGATGCAAACCTTGCACATCGGGATCGGTAATTTTTGGAACTTTTTTTGCAAAAGACATAATTTTAGGTACCCATAAAACATGAAAACGTTGTTATTAGTTGATGGTTCATCTTACCTGTATCGCGCGTTTCACGCCATGCCCGACTTGCGAAATAGTCGCAATGAACCCACAGGCGCAATTCAAGGTGTGCTCAATATGCTGCGCCGCCTGCATAAAGACTACCCATCGGATTATAGCGCGTGTGTATTTGATGCCAAAGGCAAAACCTTTCGCGATGACATTTACCCAGAATATAAAGCCAACCGCGCCAGCATGCCGGATGATTTACGTGCACAAATAGAGCCCTTGCACGAGGCCATTAAAGCCATGGGCTGGCCGCTCATCATGGAAGACGGTGTTGAGGCCGACGATGTCATTGGCGCACTTGCAAAACAAGCTGAGCGTGAAGGGGTACGCACCATCATTTCTACTGGCGACAAAGATATTACGCAACTGGTCAATGCGCATATTACCGTGGTCAACACCATGCGCGACGCCTTTCGTAAAGTGGATGATGTACTGGATGTTGCGGGCGTTGAAAGAAAATTTGGCTTGCCGCCAAGCTTGATTGTTGATTACCTTATTCTGGTGGGCGATACCTCTGACAATGTGCCGGGGGTTGAAAAAGTTGGGCCTAAAACCGCCGTAAAATGGCTAACACAATATGGTTCGTTGGAAAATATTGTCGCCAATGCAGATCATATTACAGGCGTTGTGGGTGAAAATTTACGCAAAGCACTACCTTGGTTGCCCACCGCGCGCGAATTAATCACGATTCGTTGCGATGTCGGCATTCAAGAAAATTTGAGCGACCTGGCACCACAGCCGCAAGACAAAGCCAAACTTTTAGAGCTGTTTGACCGCTTTGAATTTAAGTCCTGGAAGCGTGAATTAGACACCGAGGGCAAATCACCTGCCCTGCAAGCCAATGTTTACAAGGCTTCTAGCGATGGTCAAAAGGTTACCCCTCAAATTGGCTCAGAAATCGCATTGGAAGTTAGCACTTACTCACCTAACCTTTCACGCCAATATGAAACTATTTTTAGCCCTGCACAATTAGAGATTTGGCTCGAAAAATTATCAAAAGCCAAGCTGATTTGCTTTGATACCGAAACCACTTCTCTCGACCCAATGACCGCCAAAATTGTTGGCATATCATTTTCTGTTGAGGCAGGCAGTGCTGCTTATTTACCATTAAAACATGATTATTTTGACGCGCCTGAACAACTGAATTTTGCTGAAACATTAGCCAAAATTAAGCCTATTTTGGAAAATGCCAATATCAAAAAAGTAGGCCAAAACCTCAAGTATGACCAGCACGTATTAGCCAATCACGGCATTTCAATCAATGGCATTGCGCACGACACCATGTTGCAATCTTACGTGTTTGAGTCGCACAAAACCCACGGGATGGATGCTTTGAGTGAACGGCATTTAGGCATTACACCGATTAGTTTTGAAAGTGTGGCGGGCAAAGGTGCCAAGCAAGTAGGGTTTAACCAAGTGACCGTTGAAGTGGCGGCAGAATATGCGGCAGAAGATGCCGATATTACTTTACAGTTGCATGAAGCCATGTACCCAATCATCGCGGCCGACAGCAAACTGGAATTTATATACAGCCAGATTGAAATGCCTGTCTCTGAAATTTTATTCGCCATCGAGCGTAACGGCGTACTGATTGATGCCAACATGCTCAACAGTCAAAGCAACGAAATTGGCCTTAAATTGGTGGCGCTGGAAAATCAGGCCTATGAACTGGCTGGTCAACCTTTCAATTTGGCTTCACCCAAGCAGTTGCAAGAAATCTTATTCGACAAACTTGGCATCAAACCAACCAAGAAAACGCCTTCTGGTGCGCCCAGCACCGATGAAGACGTACTGCAGGAACTTGCCCTGGATTACCCGCTACCAAAAGTGCTACTGGAATACCGTGGCTTGGCAAAATTAAAATCTACCTACACCGACAAACTGCCAAAAATGATCAACGCCGCCACAGGCCGCGTGCATACGAGCTACAACCAAGCGGTAGCGATTACTGGACGCTTAGCGAGCAGCGACCCTAACTTGCAAAATATCCCCGTGCGCACTGCTGAAGGCCGCCGCATCCGCGAGGCATTTATTGCGCCGGCAGGCAGCCACATTGTTTCTGCCGACTACTCGCAAATTGAGCTACGCATTATGGCGCATTTGTCGCAAGATGCGGGCATGTTGCAAGCCTTTGCCAATAATGAAGATATTCACCGCGCCACTGCTGCTGAGATTTTTGGCGTTGAGCGCGAAAGCGTAGATAACGAACAACGCCGTTACGCCAAAGTGATTAACTTCGGCCTAATCTACGGCATGAGCGCGTTCGGCCTAGCGCAAAACCTGAATATCGAGCGTAGTGCCGCCGCCAACTATATTGAACGCTACTTTGCCCGCTACCCCGGTGTGCGTGAGTACATGGATAAAACCCGCGAAATAGCCAAGCAAAAAGGCTACGTTGAAACCTATTTCGGCCGCAGATTATGGGTGCCAGAAATCAACAGCCCCAACGGTATGCGTCGTGCAGGTGCAGAGCGCGCCGCAATCAATGCGCCTATGCAAGGTACTGCGGCGGACCTCATTAAACTCGCCATGATTGCGGTGGATAAATGGCTGCATGATGAAAAACTAGCTTCCAAACTGATTATGCAAGTGCACGATGAGTTGGTGTTAGAAGTACCAGATCATGAGCTTCAACTGGTAAAAACCAAACTGCCGGAATTAATGCAAAACGTGGCGAAATTGGATGTGCCGTTGTTAGCAGAAGTGGGTGTTGGTAATAACTGGGAAAGTGCGCATTAACGCTTACATACTAGCATCATAAAAATCACCTACAGGCTCATCTCGGTTCAAAACGATACAGCCTTTAATCACACGGTACCAAAACCATAAAGATACAATGACAATCATTGCAAAACCAATCAACATGAAAGGGTTGAAAAAAGAGCCAATCGCCTCATTCAATGAACGGTTTTGCACGCCTTTCGCACTCGCTGTCAAAAATGAGGCGATAACCAAAACTGTGCCCAAGCAACCCCACAGTAACGAAAACCAAAAAGTGCTAATTTGCCATGCATAATGCGACTGCACCCAATTTTGTTTGCCCATATCCTTACGATGCATGTGCGCTAAAACTATAGCGGCCAAACCTAAAACGCCCCCAAAAATAGAGCCAAAATACAAGATATAAATTAAATTTGCGATTGATTTATCTGACTTGATTTTGGCGACTTCTTTAACATCAACCGGTTGGTTTTCCTTCACAAACTCCACACGCTCAACTCTATTTAATAGCGCTTCATCTGCCAGCCTTTCGCGTTCTGCCGCTTCGGCCTTTGCATACACAACACCGCAACTAGGGCACGCCCATTCAGGGGAATTGTCATCAGCGGCAGTACGCTGGCAATTGCACTTGATGCATGTTTTACCTTCAAACACCAACGACAATTCACTCAAAATTGTAGAATTTTGGTTCTCAAGGGCCATGATTTACTCCACCTTAGGTATTCGATGATTTGAACAAGATTGCTACAATTTAAACTTGCCGCAAGCCATCAAACATAACAACTAAGTTTCGCCCTGCTTTTTTGGCCTGATACATTGCCACATCCGCATTTTTTAGCAATACCTCATGCGAATTACCGTCTTCACCAAACATGGCAACGCCAACGCTTGTAGAACAATTATGCTGCAGTGCGTTCAACTGGTAAGGGCGATTTAGTGCCGTCACAATTTTTTCTCCGAGAATTTCTACTTGCCGCATCGCCTCTAAACGGTCTTCACTCAAATCTTCTAGCATCACAACAAATTCATCACCACCCAAGCGGGCAACAGTATCACTTTCTCGCACGCAACTTAATAGGCGCTCAGCCACCTGCTGTAGAAGTAAATCCCCCATAAAATGCCCATGAGTATCATTAAGGTTTTTAAAGTAGTCTAAATCCAAAAACAACAAGGCGCCTCGTCTGCCAGTGCGTGCGCTCATTGTTAACGCGTGCTCAAGCCTATCTAGCAACAAGCGACGATTGGGCAAATTGGTAAGTGAATCATAAAAAGCTAATTGCTTAATTTCATTTTCACGCTCAACTGCATCAAAACGCAGCGTGATGTTATCAATCAGATTGCGATTGATGTTACCAATACTCACAATCATAAAAATAATATACAAAAAACCAGAAATAGACATTGCTGTGGCCAAGCTATCACCCACAAGTAGCAAACGTACAAGCATTGGTACTAGCGTCAGTAGCATAAATATCATTGCGCTAGCCTTATCTACCGAGTATGAAATCACTGCTCCAGCGGTCATGCCTGTCAGCACAAAAATCAAAAGCATTTGATGCTGCAGTTCCCCAGACGGAGATAATATTATGCTGGACAACCCCCATAGAAGAGCCGAAACAAACAGGCCAAAACGAAATTGCTTTAAACGCTTAGTTATCACGAAATCGTCATTCGCTTGATGACGTTTATAACGCCTAACCATGAATAACCGACCGATATTCACCAAAATAACCAATGCCAGCCAAGTAAAAATAATCGGTAAAGCAGCCAAGTAACGTTGAAAATAGGCAACTAGGGCGGCGAGTAAAGTACTGCTGAGCAATGACCTGCCATTTGCATCCAGCAATTGCTGTAATTGCGCAGACCTGATGGCAACACTTTTAATTGAACTATCCTTCAAAATTTATACTCAGGTTTGGGGGTTGATTTTAAGTCGAGCGCGATAAGCATCTCACGAATAGTTATTTGCAGTTTTAGGCTTTTGGCTCTTTCAATTTCGCATACTAAAATATAATCTAAGCATCCGTTACATCTCATAATCAAACATTTTCATTAAATTCCGCCCAGCTTTTTTAGCCTGATACATGGCGATGTCAGCATGCTTTAATAATTCCACTTGAGAGTTTCCATGGTCTCTAAACACCGCGATGCCAACGCTTGGCGTGCCGTGATGTTGATGCTTACCTAACTGGTAGGGTTTATTTAATGCCGTCAGGATTTTATTCGCTCGAACTTCAGCTTGACTGGCAGCTTCCATTGGCTCTTTGCTTAAGCCTTCAAGAAGCACTACAAATTCATCCCCGCCGATTCTAGCCACCGTGTCGCTATCACGTACACAATCTTGCAGGCGTTCAGCTACAAGCTTGAGCAGCAAATCGCCCATATCATGGCCTAGCGTGTCGTTCAACACTTTAAAATGGTCGAGGTCAATAAACAATAAAGCCCCTCTTTTGCCGGACCGAACACTGATAGTAAGGGCATGATCTAACCGGTCAAGCAATAGCCGTCGGTTTGGCAACTTTGTTAGAGGGTCATAAAATGCTAACTGCTTAATTTCATCCGCCGCCAGTTTCTGAGCAGTCACATCATGCACAATAGCTATTCCTCCAACCACTTCACCGGCACTGTCAAAGGCAGGCGCGGCGGTCAACTCCATCCATCCTTCCGCTTCGCTTATGGTGGCACGATATTGCCCTTCAAAAGTAGCCACCTCCCCTGCAAGGGCTTTATTCAGGGTTGGTAATATTGCATCGTCCTTAATCATCAAGATACTGCGATTGACGATTTCATCTTGAGGTGATTGCAAAATATCAGCTAGGCTTTGATTACAGAAGGTAATGTTTAAATCCTCATCAAAGTGTGCAATCCCAACTGGAGAGTGATTAAGCAACATGCGATATTGCGCTTCACTGGCGGTAATTTCTTTTTCTTTTTCTACTGCATCGACCCTTAATCCAATTGTTTCGTGCTGACTCTGATTGACATTGCGCAAACTCAAGACGGTAAACGCCATGAACACAAAACCTGACGCGCCCATCAACATTGAAAAGCTCTCGCCCGTTGCAAGAAAGCGAATTAACAAGGGAATCAGTGCTAATAGGGTATAGGCAATCGCACTGATAAAATCGATCGAATATGAGTAAAAACTACCCGCCGAAAACCCTGTTAGCATATATAAAAGCAGCATCTGCTGCTCAACATGATTTGTGGGGAACATAAGCAAACTGGTCGCACCCCAAACCACACTCGCAGAAATAATCCCAATGCGGAATGTTTTAAGTCGTTTTTGAATTTCATGCAGATCTACAGTGGGGATTTGACGATAATAAAAACCAATTACAATCCGCGCCAGATTAATGCCCAAAATAAGTGCCAGCCAACCTTTGAGTACGCTCGGGTCAGTCACATCACGCTGCCAGTAGCAAAGAATGATAGCCATGATAGAGCTTGTGATGAGCGTTCTGTTGTTGACAGACAAAAGCTGCCTGTACTGCTCAAATTGAATTGCCGTTGTTTTCGTTTGATTTATCATTTTTGTTAATTTCAACTCCCCGTAGATTTGAGGGCCAGTTCATTATGCAATAACTTATTTTACGCTTCAACCGATATTCCGCTTATTCACACGGTTTTTTCTAAGCAGTTTACATCTGACAAAGACGCTCAAGGATTGGCATTCACATGTAAAATATGCACATCAACACATGGACTCTACCTTGACGCATGAACTCTTCTATTGGCATTTATATCATTGGTGATGAAATTCTTTCCGGTAAAAGGCAAGACGCTCACCTGCATTTCGTCATACAGGCGCTCAAAAAGCGCGGGTTACAGCTTAATTGGGCAAACTATTTGGGTGATATTCCAAACCAAATCACAGCTTCACTAAAAGCCAGTATGGCGCGCGGCGACATTGTATTCAGCTTCGGCGGTATTGGCGCTACGCCTGACGACTTCACCCGTCAATGTGCAGCAGAGGCCGCAGAGGTGCCTCTTGAGCGCCACTTAGGTGCAGTTGCCGAGATTGAGGCGCAATATGGTGAAAGCGCTTATCCCAAACGTGTACTGATGGCAAATTTTCCTAAAGGTGCTGCGTTAATACCCAATCCAGTGAACCGCGTCGCAGGTTTCAGTATTCATCAACATTATTTCGTGCCAGGTTTTCCACAAATGGCACATCCGATGGTGGAATGGGTGCTGGACACTTACTACCAGTCGCTATTTCATCAACAGGATTATGTTGAAGCCTCCATTTTAGTGATGGATGCTGGCGAGAGTAAATTAATAGACTTAATGAATCATATCTTGCACCAATACCCAGCACTAAAGCTCTTCAGCTTACCAAAACTTGATGATAGGCGCACCACGGAGGTTGGTATGAAAGGCCCTGAAAACCTCGTGAATGCAGCAATGCAGGACATTAAACAGGGCGTTTCTGCGCTTGGTTTTCCTTGGGTAGAACTGTAATTCAAGCCGCAAAATAACTAGGGCAACCAACATGGAATGTAGAGCAGACTGTGGCGCGTGCTGTATTGCACCCTCGATCAACAGTCCCATCCCGGGGATGCCTGAGGGCAAGCCTGCTGGTGTTCGTTGCATTCAACTGAATGAACAAAATCGCTGTATGATTTTTGGCAAACCTGAGCGCCCTTCATTTTGCGCAAGCTTACAGCCTAATCTAGAGATGTGCGGCAACACGCGTGAACAGGCGATGATTTGGCTGAGTGCGCTTGAGGTACTCACAAATCCGAATTTATAAATTCAATCGCTTGAAATCAACTTAAACCGATTTACTCAACGGTTATTTAGTAAAAATTTAAGTTTTCTGACGCTTCATTTGCGTATAAAATAGGCAACTTTCACGCAACGATTACAAACCTGTGCAAATCGGCAAACATATTTTAAAAAACAACCTCGTTGTCGCCCCAATGGCAGGCGTTACGGACCGCCCTTTCCGTCAACTCTGTAAAAAAATGGGTGCTGGATTGGCTGTTTCTGAAATGGTGACGTCCAACTCTTTGCTCTA
>JAKPIR010000041.1 GCA_029549705.1 Pseudomonadota bacterium
TGTCATTTGCGCCTACCGCCCAAAGCGCAAATTGCAGCCTTGTTTCAGCCGAGCCAAACGTATCGGCCGCGTAGTTAAATTCTTTTAGCGCATTGCTGTTGTTGCCACTGGCAGCGTAGCTTTGCGCCAACAGCACGCTGAGTTCTTC
The DNA here is from genome assembly GCA_029549705.1 of Pseudomonadota bacterium. GTDB lineage: Bacteria > Pseudomonadota > Gammaproteobacteria > Burkholderiales > Methylophilaceae > Methylotenera. The sequence continues at coordinate 149 of JAKPIR010000041.1, forward strand.
CGTTCTAAAACCGGCTTGTTTAGCGCGAATATCCAGCAATAATGGAATGGCCAGTTGCGGCTGCTGGTTGTGAAATTTGGCTTTTGCCGCGCCAAAAACAACTTCAGGGTCATCTGCAAACGGGCCATTCAAGCAAGCGTCAAATTGCTGCACGGCTTCTGCAAATTCGCCCGCGCCATCAAGTGCCGCCGCTAGGCGCATTCTATTTTGCACCGTGGGGGTGAGTTCAAAGGCCTGTTTTGCCTCACGCAATTCGCGCGTTGGGTCTAGCAGTTTCATGGCAATATTTGATACCTGCTTCACGCCCCGATCCACTTTTGAGCTGGGTAAATATTCGGCAAAAAAATACACCGCACTGCCCAATAAGGGGAATGAAAACAAAATAAGCAGCCAGTACATTTGGCGGCCTGTGCGTATGGCATGCACGGCAAAAAACAACGCGATTAAAATATGAATGCTTCCTAAGAAATATGGCATGCGGGTGCTCTTTCTTCTCGTTAAACGGCGGATGTCATGATGTCACAGAACTATTCTTAGATTGCAGCAGTAATGATGCCGCCACCCAGGCAAACATTGCTTTCATACACCACGGCCGATTGTCCAGGTGTGATGGCCCATTGTTTTTGGCCGAATTTAATCTCGACTTCATCGGCTGAAATTTTATCAATCTCGCACGGCGCATCGGGCTGGCGATAGCGCGTTTTGGCAGCGTATACCCAATTAGTGATGGGCTGCTCTTCGCTAATCCAGTGCAGTTGGCCAGCTTTAAGGCCATCATTCAACAAAAGTGGGTGTTCATGGCCTTGTACAACAATCAGCTCGTTTTTGCCCATATCTTTTGCGGCAACAAACCACGGTTCGCCGTTGCTTTCACGGCTGCCGCCAATTTTTAAGCCTTGGCGCTGACCAAGTGTGTAGTACATTAGGCCTTCGTGCTTGCCGACTGTTTTGCCTTCAGGTGTTTTAATGTCACCGGGTTCGCGCGGTAAATATTTACTTAAAAACTCCTGAAACGGTCGCTCGCCAATAAAACAAATGCCCGTGGAATCCTTTTTTTCCGCATTGATGAGGCCAGCCTGGCGCGCGATTTCACGCACTTCACGTTTAAGATAAGTACCGAGCGGAAATAGCGTTTTGCTCAACTGTGCCTGGTTCAAACGATAGAGGAAATAACTTTGGTCTTTGCTACCGTCGTCGGCTTTAAGCAACTGATATTGCCCAGCCTGCAACGGGTTTTCACGTACCTGCGCATAATGGCCGGTAGCGATTAAATCGGCGCCCAACCCCATGGCATGGTCTAAAAACGCCTTAAATTTAATTTCCGCGTTGCATAAAATGTCTGGGTTAGGCGTACGGCCTGCCTTGTATTCGCTTAGAAAATTCGCAAACACGCGGTCTTTGTATTCTGCGCTAAAATTTACCGCCTCAATATCAATGCCGATTTTGTCGGCTACAGAGACTGCATCAATTAAATCCTGTTTGCTGGAACAGTATTCATCGGTATCGTCATCCTCCCAGTTTTTCATGAAAAGACCAGTGACTTCATAACCTTGCTGTTTCAGCAATAAAGCTGTCACACTAGAATCCACGCCACCTGAGAGGCCGACGACAACTCTTTTTTTCTGTACTTGGTTTAAATTCATAATCAAATTTTTTCTATAAATGTGTAAGCACCGATAACGGAAATTGCTTGCCAGCCAGGTAATCCTCAATGCAGGCCAGCACTTGCGGGCTACGCATTAAATGTGCCTGATTGCGAATTTCATCTGCAGTCATCCACACGGCACGAATGATGCCGTCGTCTAATGCTTGTGCATGATAGTGCGCGCCGACCTTGCCGATAAAGGCAAAGCGCAAATAGGTGGTGTCGTTGTGTTCATGTTTCCAGTGATAAATGCCGAGCAGGGCCTGTGGCGTGAAGTCGTAAGCAGTTTCCTCCAGCGTTTCACGTATCACGGCTTCTAACAAGGTTTCATTGTCTTCTAAATGTCCTGCAGGCTGGTTAAAGCGATTGCCGCGATCGGTGGTTTCTTCTACCAAAAGAAATTTTCCGTTGTCCTCAATCATTGCCGCGACGGTGGCATGTGGCATCCATTGCATGGTGTTGGTCTTGAATATTGATGTAAATGATATTTTAACTCGAAGCGCAATCTTCTGCTCAGGTTGAATCTTTTTGTTTTTTTATGGGCCAGCGACAGCAAGTGATGGAAATAAACCATGCAGGCCGTGCGCAATGAATTCTACCGCCATGGCCGCCAAAATTAAGCCCATCAGGCGGGTGACAATGTTAATGCCTATTGGCCCCAGTTTCTTTGAAATCACCACAGCGAGTTTTAATACCAGCCAAATAATCAGGCTAATGCAAAAAATTGGGGCAATTAAAGACAAATGCCCGGCAAAACTGCTATTTTGCTGTGCAGCAATAATCATATTACTGATTGCACCCGGCCCTGCCAGTAGCGGAATGCTTAACGGCACGATGGCAATGACTTCACGCTCAGCCAGCGTTTGCGCCTCTTCTGGCGTTTGTCGCGCACCGCTTTGCTTGCCGTGCATCATTGAAATGGCAATCAGCATCAACAAAATGCCGCCGCCGACTTGAAAAGAAGGAATGGTGACGCCAAAAAAATAAAGAATCAGGACACCAAAAAACGCAGAAAGAGTCAGCACGATAAACACGGTGAGTGCCACCGTTTTGGCTGTTTTGGCGCGGTCAGCCTCGCTCCAGCCGTGTGTGGCACTAATGAAAATAGGCACACTGCCAATCGGGTTTACAATGGCAAACAATGCAATTGCGATTTTTAAAAGTGCAGGCCAGTCAGTCATCGTAATCCTTTTGAATAGTGAAACTTAAATCACGAAATCTTTGTCATTTGACGCATAGTAAATTAAAGTGCTCACTTAATAAAACAAATATGTGAAATATAACCGTGACACCAGCAACGCTCTATCTTGCATCGCGCAGCCCACGTCGTGTGGAATTATTAAAGCAATTAGGGCTTGCCTGTGAGATTGTGCCGACAGATATTGATGAGTCGCAGCTATCGGGTGAGTTGCCCGAGCGCTATGTGGTGCGTTTGGCGCAGGAAAAAGCCGCCGCCTGTTTAAAAAAACTTGCAACTAGAGCGCGTGAGCATCCAATTTTAGCGGCTGATACCACTGTCGCCATCCATGGCAAAGTGCTGGGAAAGCCTGAAGATGATGAAGATGCGCGTGATATGCTACAGGCGTTATCAGGCAGGGTGCATCAAGTACATACTGCGGTAGCGTTGGCCTATGCGGGTGCAATTGAAGTTGTGCTTTCGACCACAATTGTTGAAATGATGCCGCTTTCCTCTGCACAAATTGCACACTACCTGGCCTCAAACGAACATCGTGATAAAGCCGGCAGTTATGGTATTCAGGGGTTGGCCGGCGCATGGATTACCCGCATTGAAGGCAGTTATACCGGCGTGATGGGCTTGCCTGTTTATGAAACGGCCAGCCTTTTGAGAAAACATGGGCTGATTGCGCTATAGTCATGCCATTCGATTTAAAAAAATGCAATAAGCGAGAAAAAATTGAGCGAAGAAATTTTAATTAACGTCACCCCGCAAGAAACCCGCATCGCCATGATAGAAAATGGCGTGGTGCAAGAACTGCAAATTGAACGCAGTTCATCTTTGGGCTTAGTGGGCAACGTTTATCGCGGCGTGGTGTGTCGTGTGTTGCCCGGCATGCAGTCTGCTTTTGTTGAAATTGGCTTACAGCGCGCGGCATTTTTACATGCGGGCGATATTTTTGAGTGCAGTCGTTCCGAACCGCCCCTGCCGATTCAACATGTACTGCACGAAGGCCAGTCACTCATGGTGCAAGTCATCAAAGAACCTATTGGCACTAAAGGCGCACGGCTTACCACGCAAATCAGCATTGCAGGCCGGTTTTTAGTGTTTTTACCGCAACAAGAACACATTGGTGTGTCACAACGTATTGAAGATGAAATCGAGCGCGAGCAGTTAAGAGTGCGCCTCATTGGCCTGCTGCCCGAAAATTATGTGGGTGGTTATATTATTCGCACCATGTCTGAAACCGCAACTGATGCTGAATTGCTGGCTGACATTGATTATTTGACCAAAACCTGGGCGCATATTCAATCTAAAAGTACGCAAGTGCCGGAGCGTTCGCTGATTTTTCAAGATTTAAATTTGCCGATGCGTGCACTGCGTGACGTGCTGTGCGAAACCACAGAAGCGGTGCGGGTAGATTCGAGCGAAACTTATCAAAAATTGGTGGATTTCGCTAACGTCTATGCGGTTACCGCTGTGAATAAACTGGTGCATTACCAGGGCGAACGGCCGCTGTTTGATTTGTATAACATCGAGCAGGAAATTGAAAACGCCATGTCACGCAAAGTGGCGCTGAAATCTGGCGGCTATTTGATTTTTGACCAAACCGAGGCGCTCACCACGGTGGATGTGAATACCGGCAGCTTTGTCAGCGGTAAGAATTTGTCCGACACCATCTTTAAAACCAATCTTGAGGCGGCGCAAACGATTGCACGCCAGTTACGATTGCGCAATTTGGGCGGCATCATCATTATCGATTTTATTGACATGGATGAAGATAGCCAGCGCGAAGTTGTACTGGAAGAATTGCAAAAAGAAGTCGCACGCGACCGTGCACGCACTGGTGTGAATGGCTTTACACCACTTGGTCTGGTGGAAATGACGCGCAAGCGTACGCGTGAGAGTTTAGCGCACATCCTGTGTGAGCCATGTGCAACCTGCCAGGGGCGCGGTGAGCTTAAAACCGCGCAAACCGTGTGTTATGAAGTGATGCGTGAACTGCTTAAAGAAGCGCGACAGTTTAATGCGCGTGAATTGCGGGTATTAGCCGCGCCTAAAGTCATTGAAATGCTTTTGGAAGAAGAATCGCAAAATCTGGCCAATTTATCCGATTTCATCGGTAAACCGATTTCCTTGCAAGCGGAAGCGAATTACAGCCAGGAAACGTTTGATATTATTTTGATGTAAACAGCACAATAAAAGTAGGCTAAAAACTGCTTTTTTGCGCCGAGAGAATTTCTCTGCCCTGAGAGCCTTATAAATAAAGGCTTCCAGAGGCATGTAAAAGGGTTGCGTTAATTTAGCGTCTGCGAAGGCGCATTATTTAGCCCTGCATTGGCAGATATCGATGCCTGATTAAAGCCAGTTAAATTTAATTCAGGCGCGCCTAATTCAGCCGCTTTCGGTTTTTCAGGTTTAAATTTGGTGGAACGCATGAGTTTGAGCAAAATGCCATCGAGCTCACTCGAGCGTTGCAGCAGTTTGTAGTATTCCTTTTCAGTTTTCTCTAAATACTGCACCAACTGATCGGCACTGCTGTGCGATTGCATCAGGGTCTCTGCGCGTTCATCGAGTGCTTTTTTGTGGCTGTTGATTTGTGTTTTCAGTTCATCAATCACAAAATTGAGCCAGCGCGTACAGTCTGTGTGCGCTTCTTCAAAAGTCGCCTGAATCTGAGCACCTAAGCCTAAGTAATAGCGGCGAATCAAAAAGTGCTTTTCTGTCAGAATGTTGATGGGGTCACTGCAGAAGTCGGACGTCACTTTTTCCAGAATCTGCATGGATTTGGTGAATTTACTCATATCAAGCGCAATGGCTTCGGTTTTTTCAAAGCCGTGTTTGCTCCAGAATAAATGATATAAATCATCCGCCTGCTGTTTGATGGTTTTGCCTTCTAGCGTAATTTCTTCAGCTAAGTTATTGGCAAGCGCGGTTAGCTCTTTCATGCTTCTGTTAAGGCCAACTGTTGTCCAGCTGTCGCCCATGTCCTGGCGGGTGCGTGCGAGCGTAGTGTCTAAATAGCCTAAGCTTAGATGGCGCAGTAATTTGTCACCCAGACGTTTGATTTTTTCACTGCCTTGGTTAAATGAAAGGAGTGAAGCTTCATAACGTTTACGTTCCGCAACCACGTTGGCGAGAATTTCTTTGGCAGCGTCACGGTTTTTGAGCTGCATGGCTTTTAATTCTTCAAGCTGGCTTTTGCTGTCCTTTACGCGCATTTGTGCAATTTTACGTGTTGATCGAATCATGTTCGAGCATTCTGTAATGACCGCGCGGCCTAGAATTTCATGTTTTGCGTCAATCAGTTGGTTTGCGAGCGCGTCTTCAAGTTGGCCAATACCGCTACGTGTGAGTAATGTGTCATCTTTTCTGATTTTGGCAAGCAAGGCTTTTTGGGCAGACATGGCAAATACATTCCGCGCATCAACGCCAAGTTCGCGTGCAGTTTGTTGTTTTTGTCGGTACACAATGGCATCGACTTCTGCGGGCGTTTCCAAGCCATCCCATAAAGTATCTACTTTATTGAGCACCACCAACTTATGAGAGGCGCGTTTTTGCACGTATTCTGTCCAAATCTGCATGTCAGATTTTGTGATGCCAGTGTCTGTAGAGGTTAAAAATAGCACTGCATGCGCGCTTGGAATGATGCTGAGCGTCAGTTCTGGTTCGGCACCCATGGTATTCAGGCCTGGTGTATCGATGACCACTAGGCCATCTTTTAACAGTGGGTGTGGGTAGTTCACTAATGCATGGCGCCATGCCGGAATTTCCACTGTGCCGCTCTCTGCAAGCGACCTGGTCATGGTGCTGTCATTCTCGTTCCAAAATCCTAACCTTTTGGCGGTGGCTAAGTCTACATTTCTCTTTTCTGCCAATACTTCCAGTGCTTCTTTCATTGAATCAGCCGATGAAATGTCCAAGCGTATTTTGTGCCAGATTTCAGGCGTGGTTTTTAGAAAAGCGATGGAGTCGTCCGTTTGACGGGTTTCCATGGGCAAAAGGCGAATCGAAGGTTCGTCCAGTTCGTTCCAGAAAATTTCTGTCGGGCACATAGTTGTGCGGCCCGGTGAGCTGGGCAATAGGCGTTGGTTAAAGTCTGAAAAGAACAACGCGTTAATGAGCTCCGTTTTGCCAGTTGAAAATTCTGCCAAAAACGCCAAAACGAGCTGATCTTTTCTTAATGCGTCTTTGATGTCATATAACCGCAATTCTTGAATCGAATCGACGCTGTCCTCATTGTTGAGCCAGTTTGCGTATTCGTCAATCGTTGCAATCAGCGCGTCTCGCCATTGCGAGTACTCTGAAATCTTGGCACTCAGACTGGTCGCCACCAAGCCGTTTTGCGGCACGCCAGAAGTTGCAGAATTGGTAAGGCTGGCTAAAGTATTGTTTGCATGGTTTGTCATATTGAGCGCTGTCTTCAATTCACTAAATAAAGTCGATAACAAGTCGTTGGAACATGGTTACAATTTTAGTGTAAGCAATTAATGTGCCGTCATTTGGCTTTTCATTTGCTATTACAAATTCTAAAGCGATAAGGCACAAGATGATGCATCACGATTAGTGCAATCTGTGCGAGTATGCCAACTATTAACGGCGACAAATCTAAAAAATTAACAGGTGGAACGTATTTTCTTACCGTTTTAAGCAGTGGTTTTGTGATTGCATTTAAGACTTCCGCAATAGGGTTATGCGGTGCAACCCAGCCCAAAATCACGTAAACAATCAGTACAATCAAGACCAGATATAAGCTGATTTTGACAAGCCCGACCAAGCTAAACAGTAGCAAAATAGCACCTTTTGAAAAGGTTGAAATGAGCGCTAAGTTGCCACTGACGGCCAGCGTGCTATAGAGGATGAGTTGACTTAGAAATGCAGCCAAAAGACTGGAAGTGTCGATTTTTCCGAGGCTGGGAATGATTCTGCGCAATGGTTTAATTGCAAAATTAGTCATGACGAAAACGCTATGCGAAAGCGGGTTTTGGTAAGGTGCCTGAATATGTTGCAGGTAAAATCGTAGTAAAAAATTGGCCGCTAAAAAATCAAGTATCGTCTTGATTAAGAATACAAAAATAGAATTCAGCATAGTGGTTATCCCTTTCCTAGCAGCGTGCCAAGTTCGTTGGCGCGCCTAGCTGCAGCTTCAGTTGCGGCCTGAATAATGCCTTTGGTGTTGGCGCGTTCAAGTGCCAAAATACCTTGCTCAGTAGTGCCGCCCTTTGAAGTCAGTTGCGCGCGCAAGGTTTGAATATCAATCGCACTTTGTTTGGCGAGCAAACTAGCGCCGGCGAATGTTTCAAGAGACAGTAAGCGCGCCTCATCTAACGTCAGCCCAAGCTTAATCGCCGCTTCTTGTAGTGCTTCAATCAAGTAGAACACATAAGCAGGGCCGCTGCCTGAAATAGCCGTCACAGCATCCATTTTATGCTCTTCACTTAGCCATAATGTTTTACCGACGGCTGATAAAATTTGCTCAGCCTGCAAGCGTTGCGTTTCGTTGACGCTTGGGGTGGCAAACAGGGCGGAAACACCCGCCTGAATTTGCGCGGGGGTGTTGGGCATCACGCGCACTATGGCAGCGTAGCCGCCGAGCCAACTTGCAATGGCATCACATTGCACACCAGCTGCAATTGAAATAATCAGCGGGGACGATTTTCTGGATATTTTTTTAGCAAGATTTTGACAAACTTCTTGCAGAATTTGCGGCTTTACGGCTAAAACGATGATATTTTGACAAGTTGCACTGTCGAGATTCTCGACATAAGTGTCGAGATTTTGTACACCATAAGTGGCGCTCAGCTGTGTCCGTTTTTCAGCATCTGGCTCTATTACGGTAATGTGAGACATTTCAAAACCGTTGGTTTTTAAGCCGCCAATGATCGCGCTTGCCATGTTGCCGCCGCCGATAAAATGAATGTGGATGCTCATATTGCCCTGTCTGTTTGTTCAATGGTTATGGATATCATATTGAAGCGGCGTTGTCGTGTCTATGTGATTGCCATTTATCAATTTAAGAAAATATTCTGCTAACGCCTTGCGCCAAAGATTGCCGCACCGATTCGCACAATGGTGGCGCCTTGTTCGATGGCAATCGGGTAATCGTCTGACATGCCAATTGAAAGTGTATCTAAGGCAAATCCTTTCGCATTAAGCGCTTCGTAGCAAAGCCGTACTTGTTTAAACTGCTCGCGCTGTACCGCAATATCCTGTGTTGGCGCAGGAATTGCCATGAGCCCACGTAGTTTTACACGGGGGAGATGTGAAATTTCACTTGCAAGCGCTAATAGCGCTTCTGGCGCTACGCCGCTTTTGCTTTCTTCATGGCTGATATTGATTTGAATACAAATTTGCAATGGCGGTAAATCAATAGGCCTGGCATCATTGAGTCGCTGGGCGATTTTCAGCCGGTCTACGCTATGAACCCAAGAAAAATGTTGGGCGATGGCCTGTGTTTTGTTGCTCTGTATTGGGCCAATAAAATGCCATTCAATGGACAAATCCGTCAATTGTGCCTGTTTATCGAGCGCTTCTTGTAAATAATTTTCACCAAACATGATTTGACCGGCACTAAAAGCCTCACGCACGTCCGCTGCAGGTTTGGATTTACTCACAGCCAGTATGTGCACGGCCTGCGGGCAGCCGTAATCATCTCTAACTGATTGAATGCGCGCGCGAATTGCTTGTAGTCGGCTATGAATTGAGGTCATAATGCACTTGGTTAATATTTGTTATAGAGTAAATTAACATCTTGAAATAACTTCTTGATTAACATACAGTATCGTCATAGCCATTTTAAATCATTTTTAGTCATATCGGCATCAATTATTACAGGAGCCAGTTGTGGATATTTCAGATTTACTCGCATTCTCAGTAAAAAACAAGGCCTCGGATTTACATCTTTCAGCAGGGTTGCCACCGATGATCCGTGTGCACGGGGATATTCGCCGCATCAATGTGCCGCCTATGGACCACACGCAGGTACACGATATGATGTACGACATCATGGGCGATGGGCAGCGTAAAGTCTTTGAAGAAACGCTGGAATGCGACTTTTC
>JAKPIR010000049.1 GCA_029549705.1 Pseudomonadota bacterium
CGTCATTCCCGCGTAGGCGGTAATCCAGTCAGGGTGGTGGCTAGGCATGGATGTTTGATGATGCAATGCTAATTTTACTTTGCCTAGATTCCCGCCTACGCGGGAATGACGATTCTGTGTGCGAGTTCATCTACGGATTGCGTTTTTTCTAGTAAAATCACGGTATGAATATTTACTCACTCGCAAGCCCACTCCTATTTCAGTTTGATGCTGAAGCCTCACATGACTTTACTTTAAAAAGCTTAAAAACCGCCGAGCGCTTAGGCGCTTTAAAGTTGTATCCTGCGCCGCCTGTTTGTCGCCCTCGGCAGGTGATGGGGATTACGTTTCCTAATCCAGTTGGGTTGGCAGCGGGTTTGGATAAAAATGCGGCAGTGATTGATGGTATGGCGGCACTAGGCTTTGGTTTTATTGAGGTGGGTACCGTCACACCGCGCCCCCAACCCGGGAACCCTAAACCTCGCCTATTCCGCGTACGGGAAGCACAAGGTATTGTGAACCGTTTTGGTTTTAATAATTTGGGTGTGGATAATTTAATCGAGAACGTAAAAGCCGCAAAATTCAAAGGTGTGCTGGGGATTAACATTGGTAAAAACTTTGATACGCCAATGGAAAATGCGGTAGATGATTATTTGATTTGTATGCGTAAAGTCTATGCGTATGCGAGTTATATCACGGTGAATATTTCATCGCCAAACACCAAAAATTTACGCGCTTTGCAAGAAAAAGAAGCGTTATCCAACTTACTAGCTACACTTAAATTAGAGCAAACCAAGCTCGCAAATCAGCATGGTAAGTATGTGCCAGTGGCTTTAAAAATCGCACCAGACTTAGAGCAAGAGCAAGTAAATGAAATTGCTGATTTGTTGATGCGGCATAAAATTGACGGCGTGATTGCGACTAATACGACATTAGCTCGCGACATGGTGCAGGGCATGGAGCATGCCGAAGAAGTTGGTGGTCTGTCTGGTGCGCCCGTGCGTGAAAAGTCTACTTTAGTCATTCAGCAATTATCGCAACGTTTGCAAGGCGCGGTGCCGATTATTGGCGTGGGTGGTATTTTAAGTGGGGCAGATGCGGTAGAAAAAATCGCGGCTGGCGCAGACCTCGTGCAAGTGTATAGCGGGCTGATTTATAAAGGGCCGACATTGGTTCACGATATTTGTAAAACGCTAGGTTAGCTGTTGAGCGGTTTAGCACAACCCTTACTTTATTCTTACCGCCGTTGCCCCTATGCCATGCGCGCACGCATGGCGCTCAAGTACGCAGGGGTTGATGTAGACATTGTCGAAATTTCGCTTAAAGATAAACCCGCGCACCTGTTGCAGGTTTCGCCGAAAGGCACGGTGCCTGTGTTGGTGTTGCCCAATGGCACAGTGATAGAGCAGAGTTTAGAGATTATGCAATGGGCATTGCAGCAGCGGGATTCTGAGGGCTGGTTGAATGCTGACATGACGCTCACACAAATATTAATTGCTGAAAATGATGGCAGCTTTAAGCAAGCATTGGATCAATACAAATACGCGATTCGTTATCCTGAAAATCCTGTAGAAGTTTATCGTGAGCAAGGCGAAGTGTTTTTGGCCAAACTAGAGAAACGATTAGCAAAAACCAGATTTTTACTTGACGAGCAAATAAGCTTGGCTGATATTGCGATATTTCCGTTTATTCGGCAATTTTCCGGTGTTGATCCTGCATGGTTTGAAGCTTCGCCTTACCCACATTTAAAGGCATGGCTTAATCCGTTGGTGACGTCTAAGTTATTTCTCAGCATCATGGAAAAGCAGCTAAATCAGTAGAACTTTCTGCACCAAAAAACGCATTTATAGGGCTTGCTTTTCTGCGAGAGAATTTCACTGCCCTGTAATCCTTTATTTATAAGGCTTACAGGGCAGGTGGTTGGAAGATGCATTCAATCAGCACAGTTTTGTGCTTGAATTGCAGTGAGTTATACGGTCGTTGCCAGCGCACTTTCTGGTGATGTTTTATCTTCAGCAAATATGAGTTTAACCTCATCTTTGCTATCAATATCCACATGCACACTGCCGCCGTTGGCCAGCCGGCCGAACAGCAATTCATCTGCCAGCGCTTTACGAATGGTATCTTGAATCAAGCGCGCCATTGGGCGTGCGCCCATTTGCGGGTCAAAGCCTTTTTTGCCCAAAAAGGCTTTTAAGGCATCGCTAAAAGTCACTTCCACTTTCTTGTCATGCAATTGATCTTCTAATTGAATCAAGAACTTATCTACCACGCGAATGATAATTTCATGTGACAGCGGTGCAAATGATACGGTTGCATCCAAGCGGTTGCGGAACTCTGG
>JAKPIR010000074.1 GCA_029549705.1 Pseudomonadota bacterium
TAATCTTGCCTTTTTATTCTTAGCGTCACTGCTCGCTGGTCTAGCTTATTCAGTAAGCAAAAAGCAACTTGCCGCAGAAGCAGAACCTGTACAACCTGAAAAAACTGAAGTGGTGACGGAAACTGAAGAAGCCAGCTGGGATGATGTGCTGCCGGTTGATTTAGTGGGCCTAGAAGTAGGTTACCGTTTGATTCCGCTGGTGGACAAAGCGCAAGGCGGTGATTTATTAAAACGCATTAAAGGTATTCGCAAAAAATTCGCGCAAGAAGTTGGCTTTTTAGCACCTACCGTGCATATTCGCGACAACTTAGAACTAAAACCTTCTAGCTATCGCATCACACTCAAAGGTGTTGAGATTGCCAGTGGTGAATCACACTTTGGCCAATATTTAGCCATTGACCCAGGCATGGTCACTGGCCCGCTGGCTGGACAAATTACGACTGACCCGGCATTTGGCCTACCTGCCGTGTGGATTGATAACAACACACGCGATGAAGCGCAAAATATGGGTTACACCGTTGTGGATGCTGGCACTGTGATTGCAACACATTTAAACCATGTGATTTCCAGCCACGCTGCAGATTTATTAGGCCGCCAAGAAGCTCAGCAATTATTGGACCATGTTGGAAAAGAATCGCCCAAGCTGGTGGAAGACCTTGTGCCTAAACTCCTACCACTCTCTATGGTGCAAAAAGTATTGCAAAACCTGCTCACAGAAGGCGTACACATTCGTGACATGCGCACCATTATTGAAACATTGGCAGAATTTGCCACCCAAACACAAGACACCAATGAACTCACCGCACAAGTGCGCATTAAACTTGGGCGCGCCATTGTGCAGCAATTATTTCCAAGTGGTAATGAAGTATCGGTGATTACACTGGACAATGGCCTTGAGCGTTTGCTGACGCAAGCGGTGCAATCTAACAGCACCAGCGCTGCCATTGAACCCAACATGGCTGAAACGCTTGCACGCCAGGCAGAATCTGCCGCAAAACAGCAAGAACAAATGGGGATGTCGCCTGTGTTGCTGGTTTCGGCACCCATTCGGGCTGCGTTGGCCAAATTCTTACGTCGCTCCGTGCCACACCTTCGCGTGCTCTCGCATGAAGAACTACCTGATTCAAAAATTATTCGCGTTACAAATCTTATTGGAGGTTCAGCATGAACTTAAAACGATTCTTTGGCAAAAACTCGCGTGAGGCGCTCAATATGGTGCGCAAAACATTAGGCGAAAATGCCGTGATTATTTCAAACCGAGCGGTTGAAGGCGGCAATGAAATTATTGCCGTTCAAGAAGAAGAAATGAACGCGCTGGCGATGAATAATTACAGTTTTAATGATGCACCTTCCGTAAAAAATGGTGTTGCAGAAACCCCTCTGCCAAAAGAGGTTAGCCAACACATGCCAGAAATTGCACCGATTACTTTGCTTGAAATGCTCAATAAAAAGAATCAATCCAATAGCCTGAGTCATCCAAGTCAACATGATTTCAGCAATGTTAGGGGCGATAACACACCAACTCAAAATGAAGTACGTGTACCGGCAAGAGCTACGCTATCCAATCCAATTGATTTGAATCTAGCAGCGCTACACGCTACACCCGCAGCACCCAATCATGAAATGACTGCCATTTTGAATGAAATGCGTACCATGCGTAATGCCATTGAATCTCAGCTCACCACGTTGTCTTGGGCGAGCATTCAACAGCGCGAACCCATCAAAGCTCAAATTTTAAGTACGCTATTATCTGCAGGCTTTAGTGCTGCGCTTTCAAGACAATTGGCTGAAAAATTGCCGGCAAATTTAGATTACGGCAAAGCCATCGCTTGGCTAAAATCGGTACTCTCAAGAAACCTGCACTCCGTTGAAGATGAAGCAGAAATGCTGGGGCACGGCGGTGTGTTCGCACTAATTGGCCCAACTGGTGTTGGCAAAACCACCACCGTGGCTAAGTTAGCCGCCCGTTACGTAATGAAGCACGGCACGCACAATTTGGGTTTAATCACCACCGATGCTTACCGTATAGGCGGCCATGAGCAATTGCGCATTTACGGCAAAATATTAGGCGTCATGGTGCATACCGTCAAAGATGAAGCCGATTTGCAAATTGCCTTAAATGAGCTCAAAGGCAAGCACACCGTGTTAATCGACACCGTAGGCGTGAGCCAGCGCGACCAGATGGTGGGTGAGCAAATTGCCATGTTATCGAACACCGATACACCAATTAAACGCTTGCTTTGCCTCAATGCCACCAGCACGGGTGAAACACTAGCCAACGTGGTCAAAGCCTATAAAGGCAAAGGCCTAGACGGTTGCATCATGACTAAAATTGACGAAGCCGCCACCATCGGCAATGCGCTTGATGTGATTATTCGTGAAAAACTTAAACTGCATTACGCCACCAACGGCCAGCGCGTGCCTGAGGATATTTTAATCGCCAATAAAGAACAGTTGATTCAAGACGCGCTCAATCACGAGAGCCTGCAGTATCTGCCTTTTAAGTTTTTAGCAGATGAACTACCGCTGGTGATGGGCAACACGATGACTAGCGCTCATCAAGCGGTGGAGGCTCATTATGCGTAATTTTCACCATGACCAGGCCGCTGGCTTAAGAAGAATTATGGCTTCACCCAAACCACGGGTGGTGTCTATTTTATCTGCCGGACTTGAAGCAACGCTTCCTCGCATGATGACTAATCTGGCCGCTTCTATTCAGGCACAAGGCAATCAGGTGCTGATGATGCATGCATCCGCATACTCGCGCGAGTCGCAGTACGCGCTCAATAAAGTATCTTCACTTTATGAAATTTGCCAAGGCAAAAGTACGTTACAAAGCGCTGTCAAAGTATCGCCCTATGCGTTTTCACTTGCCAAACTCATGCAAAAAACGCAGTCGTCTGATATTACTTTCAACTACCAAATGCAGGCCAACGCGCTCGTTAAGCAGTTAGCAACACAATTTGACATGGTGTTGGTAGATGCCTCAGTCAATGATGAGGGCCAATTAGCGCTGCCGATTTTGAATGAGAGCGAAATCATCATTCAACTATCAAGAAAGCCTGAATCAATCAAAGAAGCGTATGCGCTGATTAAACGCATTTGCAGTCAACTTGGCCGCCGTACGTTTGGCATTATTGTGGATGATGCCAATGATGAACAGGCCCAGGTGGTATTTCACAATATAGCGCAAGTGGCCAAGCGCTATTTACACATTGAACTGGAATTTTTTGGCGCGATTCCCGCAGACGAAAAATTAAGCCTTGCTACAAAACTTGGCCGCACCGTGATTGATGCTTTTCCGTTAGCAAAAGCATCCGCTGCTTTTACGCACATTGCCAAAAAACTAGATGTGCAACTTGATTCTGCAGCCTCCTTTCAACAAGCCTATCGATAAGATTGTGATTCGTATGTACACCGCTAAAGGCAAAAAAGACCAAAAAGACGAGTTACTCAGCACGCATGCCACGCTGGTCAAAAAAATCGCCTACCAACTCAAGGCCAAATTACCGCCTAATGTTGAAATTGATGATTTGATTCAAGCCGGCATGATGGGATTACTCGACGCCATCAACCGTTATGAAGATACGCACGGCGCGCAATTTGAAACCTACGCCACGCAGCGTATCCGCGGCAACATGCTCGACGAACTGCGTAGTGCCGACTGGCTGCCAAGGAGCATCCGCAAAAACATGCGTGATGTTGAAACAGCGATAAGCCAACTTGAACAGCAACTAGGCCGCCCGCCGACTGAAAATGAAGTCGCCAAAAAGTTGCAGCTGCCACTGGACGAATACTATGAAATGTTAGGCGACTGCACGGGCCACCAATTGGTGTATTACGAAGACTTTCACGAGGCCGAAGCCGGTGAACACTTTTTAGACCGCTTTCAAACGGATGATAAAGGCGACCCGATTAAAGCCATGCTGGAAGGTGATTTTAGAGATGCGCTGATTGATGCCATTGATTCACTGCCAGACCGCGAAAAAATACTGCTTGGCCTCTATTACGAACAAGAGCTTAACTTAAAAGAAATCGGCGCGGTCATGAGCGTTTCAGAATCCCGCGTGTGCCAATTACATAGCCAAGCCGTTGCCAGACTACGTGCCACACTTAGAGAGAAATCATGGACTGGAACAGTTTAATTGGCCTAGCCGTTGCCGTTTTAGGCATATTATTAGGCCAATCAATTGAAGGCGGCCACATTAGCTCGCTGGTGCAACCTGCGGCATTTTTAATTGTGATGTGCGGCACTTTTGGCGCAGTGATTTTACAAACCCGCCCCAAAAACTTTATCGATGGCCTCAAAATGCTCTCGCAAGTGTTCAATATGCCAGTGGATGACCGGCAAGCGCTGGCCAAGCGCATCAACACTTGGAGTACCTATGCGCGCAAAGAAGGCCTGTTTATGCTGGAATCATACATGCAAAAAGAAACTGAGCCCTTCATTAAAAAAGGCATGCAGCTCATGATTGATGGCACACCACCGGAAAAAATTCGTGAAATTGTCGCTATCGACATGCATTTTCATGAAGTTGAATTACGCAACTCGGCCAAAATTTGGTCTGCCGCTGGCGGTTATGCACCGACTGTGGGCATTTTGGGCGCAGTGTTAGGCTTAATACACGTCATGGAAAACTTGTCTGACCCCAGCAAATTAGGTAGCGGCATTGCGGTGGCGTTTGTGGCCACCATTTATGGGGTCGGTTTGGCTAACTTGGTATTTTTACCCATCGCCAATAAACTCAAAAATGTGATTCAGTTTGAAATGATGCGCCGTGAAATGCTGCTCAACGCTTGGGTTTCGATAGCTAAAGGCGACCACCCGAACGTGGTAGCAGAACGCTTGCTTTCATACATGCGATAATCGTTAAAAATGGTCATATTCACATGCAACCTTTTTCGATGCTCTGAAAGCCTTATAAATAAAAGCTCGCAGAGCAACAAAAAATCCTCGGGGGTTTTTAGTAGCAAAAAAGCTGTTTTTAAATGTGCGAAATACAACCGTTGAATGTCAATTTTTTTAGAATGATTGCCTACTAAAATGATTAGAAGAAAGCCGCTTGATGACGATGATGAAAACCCAGAACGCTGGCTGGTTTCATACGCAGATTTTATTACGCTGCTGTTTGCTTTTTTTGTGGTGATGTACGCCATTTCATCGGTTAACCAAAGTAAATACGAACAGCTCACTTCTGCCATGGGTTCGGCGTTTATGGGACAAACCAATGGCGGCAAAATCATCCTGAAAAAAGACACCAGCCCTGAAAACAAAATCCATCAAGACAGTT
>JAKPIR010000105.1 GCA_029549705.1 Pseudomonadota bacterium
ACGACATTAACTGGCTTTTATTCTTACGGCGAATTTTCACCGCGACCAGACACCAACGACAGTGTATTGCATAACCAAACCATGACGATTGGTTATTTAAGCGAAAACTTACTGGCCTGATCCGGTTGGCTAAAACCCCTATTAAAACAAGGGATTAAATCCAAAATAAATATGAAAACGCACAGTGCAAACTGGGCGTTTTTGTTTTATGATGTGTATATGATTCGATTAAATCGATACCGCATTATCACCCACACGCACAATAACAAAGGAGCACAACATGGCAACAGTTCATTTAAAAGGTAACCCAGTTCAAATCGGCGGCAATTTACCGCAAAAAGGTCAAACAGCACCCGACTTTCAACTGGCGGATGCCAAACGAAACTTGGTTTCATTGGACGCTTATGCTGGCAAACGTAAAGTACTCAATATTTTTCCAAGTATTGATACGCCGACCTGCGCGACCTCTGTTCGCACATTCAACCAAAAAGCGAGCAGTATTAATAACACAGTTGTGCTTGCAATTTCTGCTGACTTACCTTTCGCACAAAGCCGTTTTTGCGGCGCTGAAGGCATTGAAAATGTGGTCACACTTTCCACATTTCGCGATACTGCCAAATTTGCAAAAGACTACGGTGTGCAGATTTTAGATAGCAGTTTAGCTGGCCTCACCGCGCGTGCGGTGGTGGTGCTGGATGAAAATAACCAAGTGTTGCACAGTGAATTGGTGTCTGAAATTGCGGATGAACCTAACTATGAAGCAGCACTAGCAGCGCTTTAGGTTTTTAGTAGGAGCGGTCCTCGACCGCGAAAAATAGACCGCGAAAATGGGTTAAATTTAGCCACTTCTTTCGCGGTCAATGACCGCTCCTACACTACTGATATTCGGTATATTTCGCATTACTACCCCGCGCTTTTTCGACGGGGTATTTTTTTGCATTCAGGTCAATTTTCGCGTTGGCCGCTTCAATCAAATCAATCTCTAACACTTCGGCAAGTCTTAATAAATAAACAAACGTATCTGCCAATTCATGGCTAACCGCCTCGCGCTTTTCTGGGCTGAGTTGCTGGCTTTCTTCAGGCGTATCCCACTGAAATTGCTCGACCAATTCGGCGGCTTCGACAATCATCGCCATGGCCAAATTTTTAGGTGTGTGAAATTGCGCCCAATCGCGCTCATTCACAAATTGGTCAATTCGTTTGCGTAATTCTGCGAGTGAATCTGACATATTAAAACCCCTAATTTTGCATCGAGAAAATTTTTATGCTCTGGGAGCCTTTATTTACAAGGCTTCCAGAGCATCGAAAAGATTACGGCTTGATTTAAGCCTCATTTTTGTCTTTTCGATTACTGCCCGCCACCATTTTAATTTCAAATAATCGGCACTCTAATGGCCCGTTAAATAATGGCGTGCGTTTGCTTGGTGTGAGCCGCATGAGCTTCGGCATGGTGAAATCATTGGTTAAAAAGTACGTATTCCAGCCGGCAAATTTGCGTTTTAATGCTTCACCAATTTTTGGGTAGAGCAAAGCCAAATCGTCACCTTCACCAATGCGCACACCGTAGGGCGGGTTTGCTACCAGCACGCCGCTATCCGCGGGTGGCACCACATTGATAATATCCTGCTGGGAGAGTTGCACGGCAGCCAGCAGGCCGGCTTCTTCTAAATTACGCTTGGCAATGCGCACGGCGCGCAAATCTACATCAGAACCGTAAATTTTTTGAAACGACACAGCTTTTACTTTTGCAGCAGCCTGTGATTTCAATTGACTCCAGATATTGGGTTCAAACGTGTTGAGCTTTTCAAAGCCAAAACTTCTTTTGTGGCCGGGCGCAATATTGAGCGCGACCATGGCGGCTTCTAATAAAAACGTGCCGCTACCGCACATCGGGTCTAGCAAAGGCTGCCCTGGCTGCCAGCCAGATAGCTTTAAGATGCCGGCGGCGAGATTTTCTCGCAATGGCGCTTCAATGCTCGCGCCGCGATTGCCGCGCTGGTAGAGCGCGTTGCCAGATGTATCGAGGTAAAACTGGTATTCTTCTGCCGTTAAATAGGCATGAATACGCACCGCGGGTGTTTTGGTGTCAATGTACGGG
>JAKPIR010000106.1 GCA_029549705.1 Pseudomonadota bacterium
TAATCTGTTCTTCGGTAAATCTGCTCTTCTTCATTATTTCCACTCCATTGAGTGGACTTTACTAACTTTTAATTGGTATGGCAAACGGGGAGCAGGTCAAGTGGGAGAGAAAGTGATTTATGATGTGAAACGAAGGTGTGAATCGCACGAGAAAATTTTAATGCTCTGCGAGCCTTTATTTATAAGGCTCGCAGAGCATCGAAAAAGGTTGTAGCGATTTTTTGATGAATTTTATATATAAGGCATCCATGTAGGAGCGGTCCTTGACCGCGAATAACGCGATTCACCATTCATATCGCGGTCACGGACCGCTCCTACATAAAATCAGGCATCCAGATTATTTTTAATCACATAATGCGTTATATCTGCATTGTGGCGCAGTTGCATTTTTTCTAGCAAACGCGTGCGATACATGCTGACAGTTTTTACTGAAAGCGAGAGTTTATCGGCAATTTCACTCACGGATAGCCCTGAAGCAATCATCATCAAGGTTTGAAATTCACGGTCAGAGAGTAGTTCGTGTGCGGGTTTGGGTGTTTCGGTTTCAACGTGTGTGGCTAAAATTTCAGCGACTTCAGGGGTAATGTACTTTTTGCCTTTGGCCACCACGCGAATGGCGTTTTCTAGTTCGTTTGAGGCGCTTTGCTTGCACAAATACCCTGAAGCGCCGCATTTGAGGGCTCGCACCGCATATTGCTCTTCTTTATACATAGACAGCATCAATACTGCCGTGTGCGGGTTGTCTTTTTTAATGTATTTGAGTGCTTCTATGCCGCTACGGTCGGGCAGCGCAATATCCAGCAATAGCACATCGGGGTTGAACTGCGTGGTGAGTTTCATGGCTTCATGCGCGGTTTGTGCCTCGCCGATGACTTCAATATCATCGGTAGCCGTTAAGATCTGCTTGAGCCCCGCGCGCAAAATGGCATGGTCGTCCGCTATCATCACCCTGATTTTATTGTTATTTTTCATGTCTACCTTCTATGACCTCATACAACTGCGCGATACTACACCCACTTAGCCTAGGGGTAAATTGACCTTAATCAAAGTTCCCCTAGGTTTAGCTTTTGAAATGCTAATTGTGCCATGCTGCATTTCAATACGTTCTTGCATGCCATGCAGACCAAACGAGTTGGCTTTATGTTTATCTTTAGGCTTAATGCCCACACCGTTATCACGGATAGATAGCTCAACATGGCAGTTTTCTCGTATTAACCGCACCTCAACCAGTGTGGCATGCGCATGCTTGGCAATATTTGAGAGCGCTTCCTGGCAAATACGGAATAATGTCATGGATTGCTCAGAGGTGGTTTTGATGTCGGGCTGGTTATAATGGAACTGGCAGTCAATCCCTATTTGCTTCTTAAATTCTTCAACCTGCCAGTCAATCGCATCCACAATGCCTAAATCAAGTACAGTGGGCCGCAGATTGCGCGAAATTCGGTGAATGGCATCAAACGTGCTGTCGGTGATGGTTTCTAAGCCCAGTGCATTTTTCTTCAATTCGGCTTGGTGCGGTTCTAATTTACTGCGAATATTAGACAAGCCCAGTTTAATCACTGTCAGGTTTCCACCCAGATCATCGTGAATTTCACGGGCAATCTTGGCGCGCTCTTCTTCTTTAATGGTTTCTAAGTGAGCGGTTAATTCTGCAAGTTTACGGCGTGATGCTTCAATTTCAATTTTTTCTTTTTTACTTTGCGTGATATTCATCATCACGCCGCCCCATGTGACTTTGCCGTTCATCAGCACACGCGGGGTGGCACGCAGGTTAATCCATTTGGTGTCTTGCCAGCCATCAATCCACACGCGGCCTTCCCAATTGGCTGAAGTGATGCTTTCAACTGATTTTTGCAGGCGCTTATATAACAAAGTGCGCTCACGCGCATTTAACATTTCTAAAAACTGCCTGGGATTTTGCATCAACTCTTCTGGCGTTCTTCCTAATAACGCCTCGCAGCCATCGCTTAAATAATCAAACACAAATTGATTTTTTTCATCTAAGTGAAATTGAATGACCAACCCAGGAAAGTTGGATAGTGCGATTTGAAGACTTAATTCCTGTGAATTCATTGCTCAAAACTACTAACGGCAAAGAAAGGCACGACTGGAGGTAACGCTGGTTGGTACGAAGACAATGCAAAGGTCGTCAGCATTGCGCACTACCTTGTTGAAAAAGTCGTCGCCGTACGAAATGAAATTGCACGCTATATATCAACTTAACCACCCTGAAACATTGTTTATTCTTGTATTGCCATTATTAGCTTTTTTATAATGAAATCAAGCTAAATGTAACAAAAATTTACAATTAGGGTGTTGACTCATGATTTTCATGAGTTAAGCGCAAGACACTTTCCTAAAACATACTCATTTCTTTGGCTTCTAAGTCAATTTCCGTCAATACGCGATTTTTACCGGTCTTTTTCGCCAGATACATGGCCTGATCGGCACGGTTAATGGATACCACTGGATCTTCATCTTGTTTATAGAGCGCAATACCACCGCTGAAGGTAATGACAAGACGCTCATTATTGCCCATAAAAAAACGTTTGGTGAGCGTACGCTGCAGGCGCGCCATGGCAATGAGGGCATCATCGAGATTAGTTTCAGGCAATAAAATCACAAACTCTTCACCACCGTAACGGCTGACAATGTCGGTTGGCCGGATGGTGTCCTGAATCACTTTTGCAAGGTGTTGCAGGGCTTCATCGCCCACATGATGGCCGTGTGTGTCGTTCAGGCGTTTAAAATTGTCCACATCTAACATGGCAATGCTCAAATTGCCGCCGCCACGGTTCACACGAGAGACTTCGCGCACAATTGCTTCATCAAAGCCACGGCGGTTTAGCACGCCCGTGAGCTGGTCTACCCGCACCACTTCACTTAATTTCGTCAATTCGTTTTGCAAATGGCGGATTTTTTCTTGGGCTGACATCGCTTCATCGCGCTGCTCAATGAGCAATTCGCGCGAACGGACGATATCGGTTTGCAGTACGTGCGTATCTGACATAATGCCTTCAAGAATTTCGTTAATCTTGAAAATATCGTCGGTGGCAGAAAGCTGCGTTGCATAATCGCTGATTTTTTCCTGATAATCACCGCTCGTTTGCGACATATAAGACAGACGGTCCACAAAAGTTGCCAACATGTGTTTAAAGGCAGCCTTGGCTTCAACCAAGCTGTGCTTCACCGTGCCTTGTTTATAAATAATTTCTTTGAGGCTTTTCTCGGCACTTTGAATCAGCGCGCGGTCCAACGGGCTGGATAAAATGGTTTGCACCACTGCCACTTGCCCGCGCAGCCATTGGTCTTCGGCCACTAATTCTGAAATGTTATCCACCAGTAATTTAAGTAAGCCAAGAATATCCTGACGGATGCCTACTTCATTGGCGCCAATCACTTCAACGCGAATCAGCAGCGCTCTAAAGTGCTTGGCGACAGATTCCCAATCCTTGAATTTTCTGGCGCGTTCGGCTTCAGTCAGTAATTTCTGTGCTTCTAGTTCAATATCCGGATAGCCTTCTAAACGCGGTATCAGCCCATGTTTAAGCGATAGCTTGTACATGTCTTTTAAGGCATTAAACATTTCAAAAAGCTGTGTATTGTCATGTGCTACAGACACTTCAGTTGTGGTCGCATTTGTAGTCACTGCCGCACTTTGCTCGGCATGATCGACCAGCGCAATATTGCTCGAGCTTAACGTAGCAGAAATAGCTTCAGCGACTTCAATTTCAATAGCCGTGCCAGTTTTTGGTTC
>JAKPIR010000123.1 GCA_029549705.1 Pseudomonadota bacterium
TCCTGTCGGTCAGAAAGTCATCAACATGTTGCCGTTTATCGGTAAAACAGATACCGAAAACGTCGATTATCGTGTCAAATTACTCGATAACGCTTATATCGTGTTCAATCGATATCCGTTCTTTGGGTCAGTGAAATTTAATCAAGAACTGGCTGATTTGGGCATGGTGCAAGGTGAAGGCATTGTCGACGTCGTGAACTCCTATTTATTTTAAGTATTAGAACACGGACTGGTCGGGTTAACGCTCTACATTGCCTTTTTTATGATGATCTTGGCTTCCATCTACAAAAGCATTAAGGAAGTTTCTGATGATGATAGCGAAGTTGACGTATTAGGTCGAATTTTGTTAGCAGTTTTGGTGGCAATATTAGTGACCATTACCACGGTTAGTAGCATATTGATTATTCCTGTTGTCTATTGGGCACTCGCTGGGCTAGGGTTGTCTTATGTTTACATTGCTAAAGGCTATGTCACGCAAAAGCGAGAGGCTGACTTTCTTGCTTACAGACTTGCATTCGAATCCTTGCCTACCGTCCCTGCATATCGTTTAGCTTTTAGTTCATTAACAAGGCATCGAGTTGCATTAGATAGCAAGCCTATTTATCGCATTGAAATTAAACGCACACCAAACTCACAGAAAAAGACAAATTTAACGTCAACAAGTGAAACCAATCGTAAAAACAACTTAACCCCAACTGCAGTCAACATGTACAGTTTGGCAAGAGCCATTCCGCCTGGAATTGCATCAGCATTAACATCTGAAACCAAAGTGTCAATAGTTTGTAAAATACAAGTATTAAGTGGTTCAAACACTGGACGTGAATTATTTTTAGATAAAGTACTCACTAAACTCGGCAAACCAGGCATACAACTTGCCTTAATCACCAAGCGGCAAAACGGTTATTTTATTACGCATTTAGAAGGTAGAGATTCACCTGCTGTTAATGGAGCCATGATTGGTGAACGCTCATATTTATTGAAAAATCATGATGTTATTGAGATTGCAGGTATAAAAGTGAAGTTTCTTTCAATAATCACCAATAGCTGATTTAGCCATACTACCAACACATACATGCAAGCAATGAGTTTATTTTTATCAAAAGATAAAACCAGTTTAAAATTTATACCTATAAAGTTTCATGCTTTCTATTAAGATTGTTACAATGATACCGATTTCTAAGTGTATAACTTCTATGAAATATATTGATATTTACAGTTAGC
Organism: Pseudomonadota bacterium; assembly: GCA_029549705.1. Taxonomy (GTDB): domain Bacteria; phylum Pseudomonadota; class Gammaproteobacteria; order Burkholderiales; family Methylophilaceae; genus Methylotenera. Next base: position 1,222 of record JAKPIR010000123.1, read on the forward strand.
TTGGTCATTTTCCTAATGCACTCTCTTATTTAACATCTCCAAAAGTAAACAACATGGCAGAACACCACCGAGCCCTCGTAGTAATTCTGATATTAGCGGCATTTACCTTTTTCTTTGCCAGAAGAGCCACACAACCGCTTATTTCCACTGAGCAGTTCAAACGTTGGCGTAATGCTTGGTTGGGCGTAACGTTAATTGTGTTTCTAGCCGGGAATTTCTGGGTCTATGTCGTTCTCAGTGCATTATTGTTGCTTTATCTCGGTAAACGCGAGCAGAACCCGTTTGCCTTGTTCTTAGTGGTGTTATTTGCTGTACCACGTTTCAGCGACAATATCCCGGGCTTCGGTTTGGTCAATTTTCTGTTTGCTGTCGATTATGTGACAGTACTGTCATTGGCCGTACTACTTCCAGCGTTTCTGAAATTACGTAAGCAAGCTGATACAGTTCCCTTTTTACGTTACTGGCCAGACAAACTCTTGTTGGCTTACTTGGTGTTAGATGTTGTGCTACTTATGCGGGACACCACGTTCACCGATGCCATGCGTGGAGGTTTGGCAAATTTTACTGATGTCTTTCTGCCTTATTATGTCGCCAGCCGTGGCATTAAGAACCTGCAGCAACTCAAAGAGGCTTTAGTGGCCTTCATCATAGCCGGCGTGCTGGCTGGAGTTATTGCCATGTTTGAATATGCTAAGTTCTGGTTGCTTTATTCAGAACTAACAAACTCGATGGGAATACACTGGAGCATGGGCAGTTACTTGGGTCGTGGCGACAGTCTGCGTGCACTGGCTTCCCTTGGTCAACCCATTGCGCTGGGTTACATCATGGTGGTGACCTTAGGTTGCTATTTCTTCTTGGCTAAGTATATTCAGAATCGCTTTTTACGCTTACTGGGGTGGGCGTTAATCCTAGGGGGATTATTTGCACCGCTGTCTCGTGGACCGTGGGTGGGCGCTGCGATACTCGTTATCTTTTATGTCCTCATAAGTCCTAAGGCGACTAAGCGCCTGACTTATCTAGCATTGGCTACCTTGCTGGTCATTCCCTTATTAAGCAGCTTTCCTGTCGGTCAGAAAGTCATCAACATGTTGCCGTTTATCGGTAAAACAGATACCGAAAACGTCGATTATCGTGTCAAATTACTCGATAACGCTTATATCGTGTTCAATCGATATCCGTTCTTTGGGTCAACCAAATATCGCGATGAACTTGCAGATCTAGGGATGCTACAGGGCGAAGGCATTGTGGATGTTGTTAATACTTATCTGGATGTGGTGCTTGAATACGGCTTAATCGGTTTAATACTCTACATAAGCTTCTTCAGCATTGTTTTAACCTCTATTTACAAGGGTATAAAAAAGGCAGATGACAAACGTAGTGAACTGCATCTTGTGGGTCGCGTATTATTAGCAACTTTGGTTGCCATTTTATTGACTATCACCACAGTTAGCAGCATATTGATTATTCCTGTTGTCTATTGGGCGTTTGCTGGCCTTGGAATAGCATTCAGTCAACTTAAAAAAGTGCAATCTGCTGCAGAAGTAACAACACATACACATGAAGTATTGCCAACCTACCGCCTTGCGACAAAGACATAAACGATTCTAACAAAAAAGCCCTGTAAGGAATTTACTCGATGAACATATCACTTTTTTCCTCAAAGAGATTCAGCTTCATCTTTGCCCTATTTTTGCTATTTTTATCCACGCAAATTCAAGCAAATTCAGCATGGAAACTTAGCCTTGACGAGGCTAATGGATTGCCCAGCCTAACAAGAGGAGGTGGTACTGCCCTCACTTCAGATTTTTTATTTTTTGATAAAAACTGGGGTTGGACTAATCAAGAGTCTAATTTTAAATCTACTGAAAATGGTAAATATCAACTGACTGGTATTAACAAAACGCTAGGATTTACCCTCAATGCCAACATTGGCAAAGTTTCAAATCAGAAAATGGCTTGGGATATTGAATTGAATGCAAAAACCGCTAAAAAAGATGTCATCGGTGGAGGTATTTCATTCAAATTCGACCGCGAGCACTTCAGTCAACTACTTGGAGAACCAGAAATCACTTCAGACCAAAGTGGCTGGACTTGGGGAAAAGGTAGCAACCGGATTGAAGTGCGCTTTAATCCTAGGCCTGCTTCAATTTTTTTTGAGAAAGACAATAAAGATGAATTACGCGTACATTTTTATAATGGCAATATTCCAGCAGGAAAGCGCCAATATCAAGTCACGCTTACCCTCAATGGTGAAATGGCTATCGTCCCCACCTTAACAGAACGTTTTGGCGGTGATGATACCTCTGCATGGATTCCAAACATGATTGAGTGGAATACATCTCCGGTCAATCTATCTTTTTTAAATGCGCCTGAGCGGCCTGCCGGTAAACGAGGTTTTGTCAAAGCCAAGGGCGAGCAACTAATCTTTGAAGATGGCAAGATAGCTAAATTTTGGGGAACGAATATCAGCGCGTTCACGATATTTGGCACCCCTAAAGAAAACGTCAAATCGCAAGCGCGGCGATTATCTGAGTTAGGTTTTAATCTAGTGCGTATTCATCACTTTGATTCTATTTGGGTGAACCCTAATATTTTCGGCGCGCAAAGTAATAATAGTACAAAAGTCATTGATCAAAATTCAATGGACAAAATTGACTGGTGGATTAAATGCCTTAAAGATGAAGGCATTTACGTTTGGCTGGACCTACACGTTGAGCGTCACCTAAAATCTGCTGATGGCATTACCGCTTTTGATGAAATAGCCAAGAACAATCCGGATGTTGATTTAAAAGGTTACAACTACGTCAACCCATCCATCCAACAAGCGATGCTAGATTTTAACTCAGCATATTTAGGACATGTAAATAAATACACCAACATAAAATTAACCGATGAGCCCGCTATAGCTGCTGTACTGATTACCAATGAAAATGATGTCACGAACCATTTTGGCAACGGCTTATTACCCGATAAGAATGTGCCGTTCCACAGCAAACTTTACATGGCAGCAGCCGAAAAGTTTGCCAAAGCGACAAATTTACCCAAAGAAGCAACTTGGCATTCTTGGGAGCATGGGCCATCAAAACTTTTTTTGAATGATCTGGAGCATCAATTTAACGTCAGCATGATTAAACACCTGCGTGGCTTAGGTGTTAAAGTACCTATCGTTACAACAAGCACTTGGGGTGGAAATCCATTAAGTGCATTGCCAGCGCTCACAACAGGCGACATGATAGACGCTCACGCCTATCAGCCTTATGGAGCATTGGAAAGCAATCCTTTGTATACCGACAACGCAAAAGACTGGCTTTCGGCCGCGCAAGTAGCAGGAATGCCGATGAGCGTTACTGAATGGAATGCTGAACCCTTTCCGCTACCTGACAGGCATACCCTACCCTTGTACATTGCAAGTCATGCCAGTGCTCAGGGCTGGGATGCCATGATGCAATATGCCTACTCACAAGAGCCATTGAAGGCACCAACGCAGTGGGAGGGTCGGCCATCAAATTGGCATGCTTATAATGATCCAGCGATGCTTGCTACGATGCCTGCAGCGGCATTAATGTTTAGACGTGGGGATGTGGAAGAAGCTAAATCGACCTATGCATTAAATTTAGGGTACGGATTATTCAACAACCATATTTCTCCAAGTAACTCGGCTTTCATCAGAACCGCGTCTGAACTTGGCAAGCTAACTATCATGATGCCCAGCATCAAGGAATTACCATGGTTACAAAAAAGCAGTGTTGGCAAGAACACCAAGGTCTTTTCTGACCAGAATAAATCATTGATTCAGCAAAACGTTGCAAGCATAGACTCTGATAACAAGGAGCTTTCACGTAACTGGGAACAAGGTTACAGCACTATTAATACGCCACGCACACAAGCTGCGATTGGCTGGATAGGTGGAGAAAAACTGGCACTAAATGACGTAGAAATTTCCGCGAACACGCATAATGCATCCATAATTGTGCAAAGTCTGGACGATGCACCCATCCATCAATCAAGAAATATACTCATCAGTTTAGCAGCACGGTCTGTTCCAAAAAGTGGAGATCAGCTTCCTTTTCTCTC
>JAKPIR010000130.1 GCA_029549705.1 Pseudomonadota bacterium
ACTCAGCATCAAGTAACTCGTTTGTAACTAACCCTAATATGGGTTAAAAATTAAAAAGAATTAGTCCAGCTTTTCAATTCCCATCGCCTTAAGTACATACTTTTCGTATATAGGTTCTGTGCTGCCTTTTTTCATTTTGTATATGAAATATTTTTCAAAAGCAATCTTAGCTAGATGCACCCATTTGCCTTTTTTGATCCAGTTCACGTTACGTGGTGGAATCTGCGGTAATGCTACAAATGCCGCACCGGTGCTACCCATGTCGGCCAGGCAAATCGCATTCCAAGTACCTTTTGCATCAGCAGTTTGCCCTTCAAGGTCTGCAGCAATGTTATGTACGAGCGCCGTTACCATTGATTCAATCATGTAACCCGTTTTAGGCGCACCTGTTGGAACGGGTGTGACTTCTACTGGCGGGATGGCGACACAGACCCCAGCAGCAAAAATATTTTTATACTTTTTGCTACGCTGATGTTCATCAATTAATACGAAACCTCTTGGGTTACATAAGCCTTCTACCGCCGCAACAGGGTCAACTCCCTTGAATGCAGGAAGCATCATGGAAAATTTAAACGGCAGTTCATGTTCCTTTACCATATTGCCGCTCTTGTCAAACTCGGAGACAAACATCTTTCCTTCTTCTACTTTGGTGACCTTGGCATTGGTAATCCATTTAACATCATTATTGCGATATTCTGACTGGAGCATCCCCTTAGAATCGCCTACACCGCCGAGACCTAAGTGACCAATATACGGCTCGCTAGTAATATAGGTGATAGGCACTTTATTGCGGATTTTCTTCTTACGTAAATCTGTATTCATGATGAATGTGAACTCGTAGGCTGGGCCAAAACAGCTTGCGCCTGGCATCGCGCCAATAATCACAGGACCTGGATCTTTAAGGAATTCTTGATAGGCATCCCACGTTTTCTCAGCATGGTCTACCGAGCAGATTGAGTGGGTGTGACCACCGTTTGGCCCAGAGCCTGGCACTTCTTCAAAGGATAATTTCGGCCCAGTAGCAATCACCAGATAGTCATAGTTCAAATTGTCACCATTGGCAAGCAACAATGTATTTTGTTCCGCATCTATTTTGGTTACAGCCTCGGCAATAAAATTGATGCCCTTTTTTTCCAAATAAGGGCGAATTGGGAAGGTGATTTTATCGCGCTTGCGCCAACCCACTGCTAGCCATGGATTAGACGGTACAAATTGAAAATAATCCACCGTGTTCACTACCGTAATCTGATGTTTATTGCCAACTTTTGCTTTAAGTTCGTAAGCTGCAGGCATTCCACCAACGCCTGCACCCATAATAACGATATGTGCCATATTCTAATCCCCTGTTTGACAATACTAAATGATTGAAATTTTACTTTCCTACTGTATCCGAGCCATATTTAGTTAATTTTGCGTTTGATTGAAATCGCACCGCGAATTTCGCCTACGCTGTAACCAGTTGCCAAGTCTTGTGGATATTCTGCTGCTAACTTTGCTTTCATCCCCGCTGAAATATCAGCAGGTTTACCGTGGCATTGCAGGCATTGTGCCTGTGTAGGAATCGCTTTCATGTAGCGAAACCAGCGCCCATCTGCATCTTTGCTTACCGTGGAGGCTTCCATGTTATCTGCAGGCTTGCCGTCATGTTGTGCATTATCAAATCCCTCTAATATTTCTTTTTCCCAAGCATCTGGCGTTCCTTGCACTTTGTTACGTGCTTTCAAAGACACACGTTTAAGTTGCTGCCCATCTTTAGAGTATTCTGCAGCTAGCCCAGGAGCTACAACCTTGCATACAGGAATCGCATTTTCTGCACCCACGCTTTCCAGCTGGGCTTTTTGAACACCCATGAGTTTTTTCCTGAATTCCATGGCCGTGTTACGGCTTTCCTGCAAATATTTAGCTGTTGCGACTTCATCATTGATTTTAGTGGCACAGGCTGGCACGGTCAGCACCAGTAAAACTAAGCATGTTGTTGAGATGATGTTGTTCATTTTCCTACTCCTATAAGTTAGATTTGGTTGTTGCTAAACCGTTTTTATCCCAAGCAATAATGCCGCCATCGAGGTTATATACTTTGGTAAATCCTGCCGCTTGCAGGGTGCCAGCAGCTTTCGCTGAACGCTTACCGCTTCGACATTGCATAATGACTGTGCTGTCTTTGTATTGGGTGAGTTCATTTAGCCTGGTTTCAACCTGCGCCAGAGGAATGTGTATTGCACCGGCAATATGCTGTGCTTTCCATTCATCGTCTTCTCGCACATCGACAATAATTGCTTTTTGCTCAGAGAACATTTTTGCGGCCTCACTTGGTGTTATTGAAGCAATATTAGGCTGACAACCGGCTAACAAAAGCGCGGCTGAAGCCGCCACCATTGAGACGCTTTTGAAAAAGTGTTGATTGGTCATTTTTTCTATCCTTTTATATAGTTTATTGAGCGGTGAGCAGCTGATTGATTTCTTGCAAACGCGCATCATTGAGTTCGCCAACTGCTGCCGAAAGATTTAATCGCGCCAGCAATGTTTGATAACGACTGCGATAAAGCGCAAGACGCGTATTGTAGAGTTCTTGCTCCGAGTTCAACACATCCAGCGTAGTACGATCCCCAACATCACGCCCTAAGCGAGTGGAATCAAGTTTAATCTCTGCAGAGCGTTCTGCCTGCTCTAAAGCCGTTATCTGTCCTTGCCCTGTTGTGGTTGCGAGCCAGGCAGCCCTTGCTTCGCGCGTGGCCTGTTGACGTACGAATTCGGTTTGATTGCGCG
>JAKPIR010000132.1 GCA_029549705.1 Pseudomonadota bacterium
ACCCAAAAATCACTGCAAAAACAGAAGCTGCTCAGGCAGGTTTTTCGGCCTTGTATTCATATATCAATACCAAAAATTAGCCAATAATTGATAGCAAAGCACTTGTCTTGGCGATTATTCCAATAAACACATCAATTGCGGCAAATTTAGTCAAATTCCCCACCATCGTTCCAATTTCACACATAAAGCCATGATCACCGTTTACGGCATCCCCAATTGCGACAGCGTGAAAAAAGCCCGCGTCTGGCTCACTGAAAACGGCCACGCCTATCAATTTCACGACTTTAAAAAGCAAGGCGTGCCCGAAGCCGCTTTGGATACTTGGTTAGAAACGCTGGGTTGGGAGAAGGTGCTGAACAAACAGGGCACGACTTGGAAAAAGCTGCCTGATGAGGTAAAGCTAAGCGTGGTGAACGCCGCCAGCGCCAAAGCGGTGCTGCTGGTCAACAGCAACTGCATCAAGCGACCTGTGGTAGATTGGGGACATGGCCGGGTTACTGTTGGGGCGGACTTCACGAAGTCGCGCTAATATCCCTACCTTACTTCCCCAACCCTGTCGTCGGGTGCTTTAGTAAGCGCCATTTGTGGTTTTATTACTTAACCTATTTATCAAAATAGAAGCTCTAGGCTGACATTGTTACTTTCTACCACCATGAAAAACATTATTTTTCTTCTAATACTTTCTTTCTCAATGTTAGCCAATGCCGCCTGGCGTGAAAATGAGAGAAGAATTGACACCAATCTTGAAGTCAGCTACTACAACAATATAGGTTCAAGATTTATAAAAACACAGACCAATATTATTGCCCTCAAAATGGGAGGCATTGAAACCCTCGGAGTAGAGCCTAAACGCGGACCAGCAGAGTTCTTTTCTGTTAACCATGTTGATGACTATCTAGCGCACATCGCCAAATACATGGAGTGGGAAGCGAAAGCAAGCAAAAATAAAGATGCCCTAACGAAAGAAATTGGTGAAGCACCAACTCCCATGACGGGAATTCGGCTTAAATTTGGATTCCATAGCGGCAATGCGAATGCCCACTACTTAACTATAATCTCTTGCGTTAAAATATTTGGTTCTTGCTCTGCAGAAAAACAAGAGCCTCAGTACTATGCGATCGAGGATGCTAAAGAGTTGGCTCTTTTACTCACAAAGTTAAAAAATGGCGAAATAAAATCTGGCGATGTCGCCTCAGAATATCAATAGCGCTCAAAATTTTTAAGAGTAAAAATACCAAACTAGCCTTTGGTCTTCGAGTATTCAGCGCCATCTACTACTCTTGTTTACAGATTTTTAATCTCTGACTTAGCACATCGCGCAAACGCGGCAGGCTGACGACCCAGCCTTTTCTAACCACTTCGGGCAGTTCAACCTGCTCTTGTGGATACGCCGCAAAATAACCCTCGCTGGCCTTTTGCCACTGCGCGGCAGCATAAGGAAAGTGCGGGCGACCAGCGCCGCCAGACGAAAAACATTGGCCTCACGCGCGTTTTGCGCTGTGCCTTGCGCGGCACTTGCTGACCTAGCGGGCTCGCCACTAACACGCAGCGCTCTAGCAAAGCTGCCTCGGCATCTCGTGCATTCATTACCATGCGCCACTCTTATTCATCTGCAGGGTTTTTACCGTGCTAACACGGCAGTGCATTGCGCTTTTGTTTGCCAGCTTCTGCAACTGACAACAAAAAACCCCTCTTTCGAGGGGCTTTTGCTTGTGAAGAGCGAAAACTGAAATTACTCAGCTGCGCCTTCAGCCGCTTCAGGAGCGCGATCAACCAATTCAACGAAGGCCATAGGCGCATTGTCACCTTGGCGGAAACCCATTTTCAGGATGCGTGTGTAGCCACCTGGACGGGCTTTGAAACGAGGGCCGAGTTCATTGAACAACTTGGCCACGCTGGCGTTGTCACGCAG
>JAKPIR010000137.1 GCA_029549705.1 Pseudomonadota bacterium
CCCATTTTTCGAGCGAGGCTAAGTCAATCGGGCTGAGTTTCCATTGTTTAAGCGGGTGCACTTCGCGCTCTTTAAAACGACGGCGTTGTTCTTTGCGGCTCACAGAAAACCAGAATTTAATCAGGTGGATGCCGCTACGCACCAAGTGTTTTTCAAATTCTGGGGCTTCGCGCATAAATTCTAAATATTCATCATTACTGCAAAAGCCCATCACGCGTTCAACGCCCGCGCGGTTGTACCAAGAGCGGTCAAACAGCACAATTTCGCCTGCGGTGGGCAGTTGTGACACATAGCGCTGAAAATACCACTGGCCGCGCTCGACTTCACTGGGTTTTTCAAGCGCCACCACGCGCGCACCACGCGGGTTTAGGTGTTCCATAAAGCGTTTAATGGCGCCGCCTTTGCCGGCTGCATCGCGGCCTTCAAAAATAATCACCACACGCTGGCCAGTTTCTTTTACCCAAGCTTGTAGTTTAAGCAACTCCACTTGCAGTTTGTATTTTTGTTTTTCGTAACTGCGGCGTGAAAGCAGGTTTTTATAAGGGTAGCCGCCTTCGCGCCAATCGCTGGCAAGGGCTGTATCGGCATTTTTATTGGATTTTGTCACCCCGGCCGCGGTGCCGATTAACATGCTTCTGAGCACTGCTGCATCATCTGGTGAAGCACCGTTTAAAATAGCCTGTAGTGCGCTTGAAATTTGCGCGGGGTCTAGGTCTGCCATGTGTTCGACAATGTCTGCCACGGCAGCCGCTTTTGATTCATGGGCCGCGGCAATTTCTTTATTGATGGTGATATTGGCAACGTTATCAGCGGTGAGCACTGGGGTGTTGGTTGGATGATTGACGACGGTTGCGTCTGTATTGGTTTTGCCTGTACTTTTGGTGCCTGCCATATTGACCTCGCTATTGTTGCATTGATGCACATAATGGTATGCCTTTAGATTGGCTTGTCAACTACGGATGTCAAACAGGTGAAAGATAGCGATAGCGGGATGGATGTAAATGTAACGAAATATAGAAGATAAACGCTCGAGAAAAAATATCTGCCCTGCGAGCCTTGTAAATAAAGGCTCGCAGGGCATCGAAAAAGGTTGATGTGGAAATTGCCTAAAAAATAGGCAATTAAAATGACGGTAACGCTATTTAATTTAACCCATGAGGTTCGCACAAAAACCATTTAAGTTAGGCCTGAAGCACAACATCGTCTAATGAGTCATGTATCATGGCGGTAATTGGCAATGAGTAGAAATAATGAACGTATTTTTTGAAGAAGATGGCACTTTTAAAGTGGCCAGCATCATGAGCGAGACCGATAGCGCGTTGCAAGTGGAATCCATCAGCGGTAAGCGCAGCAAAATTAAAGCCAACCATGTATTGTTGCGTTTTGATGCACCCTTAGCCGGCTTTTTAGAAGCCGCCAATCAAGAGGCCGAACCGCTCGATTTAGATTTTTTATGGGAATGTTGTGGCGATGAGGAGTTTGGTTTTGCCGAATTTGCCGCCGATTATTACGGCCGCAAACCAAGCGCCATAGAATCAGCAGCCATCGCCATTAAACTGCACAGCGCGCCGGTGTATTTTAATCGCAAAGGCAAAGGTCGATACAAGGCTGCGCCAGCCGAAATTTTAAAAGCGGCGCTGGCGGGTCTTGAGAAAAAGCGCCTGTTGGCTGAAAAAATGGCACGCTTTGTTGCGCAACTCAAAGCACAGCAAATGCCCGACGAGCTTTGGCAAAAACGCGATATGCTGCTGTACGCGCCAGATAAAAATTCTTTTGAATACAAAACATTAGATACCGCTGCCAATGCGCTGCACACCAGCCACATTAAATTGCTGCATGCTTGCGGGGCGATTCCTTCAATTCATGATTACCATTTAGGCGCATTTTTGCGTGAGTATTTTGCCGATGGCACTGACTTCAAGGCGGAAGATGCCGCCGCAGCACTTGCCAACTTGCAATTTGAGGATTTGCCGCTCGCCGACGCCGAGGCGTTTAGCATTGATGACAGCACCACGACTGAAATTGACGATGCGTTTTCCATTAAGCCGCTCGCGGATGGTCTGATGCGCGTCGGCATTCATATTTCAGCGCCAGCGCTGGGCATTGCTGTGGATAGTCCGTTAGACGTGGAAGCCATGCAGCGTTTGTCGACCGTGTATATGCCGGGCCATAAAATTACCATGCTGCCTGAAGCCGTGATTCGTCCATTTAGCCTGGATGCGGGTACCATTAAACCCGTGCTGTCACTGTATTTAGAGGTGAATGCGGATTACACCATTACTAAGCGTGAGAGCAAAGTGGAGCGTATTCGCGTGGCAGATAACTTGCGCCACGATACCTTAGAGCCACTTTTTAACGAAAATACACTGGCTGCCGATAGCGGTCATCCGTATTGGGCTAACTTGCTGTTTTTATTTAATTTAAGTGAGTCGCTTGAAAAAGCACGCGGTAAATACGACCCAACCAAACCACCGCAAATTGACTACAACTTTTATGTGAGTGATGGCGTCATTAGCATTGTTGGTCGCCGCCGCGGCTCACCGATGGATAAACTTGTGGCGGAACTCATGATTGAAGCCAACCAGCAGTGGGGCGCCCTGCTGGCTGAACATGAAGTGCCGGGCCTGTACCGCGCACAAACGGGCGGGCGCGTGTTTATGACGACTAAGGCTGAACCCCACTTAGGGCTTGGTGTGGCGCAGTATGCTTGGAGCACTTCACCCTTGCGCCGCGCGGTTGACTTAATCAATCAGCGGCAAATTATCAGCGTGGTGCAAGGCACAGCCCCTGCGTATCCGCCAAAAAGCGATGCACTGACCACGCACATGCGTAATTTTGAGCTGACGTACAAAAGTTATAGTGAGTTTCAGGCACGTATGGAACGTTACTGGAGCTTGCAGTATTTAATTCAGGAACAAATAGAAGAAGTACACGCGACGGTTTGGCGTGAAAACATCGTAAAAATTGATTTTCCGCCATTGATGACAAAAGTCTACGGTTTACCCGCGCTAAAGCCAGGCACGCGTGTGGGGCTTAAAGTGCAAGAAGTGGATACGCTGCTCATTGAGTTCAGGCCTAAATTTATCAGTGTGCTAGAAGAAGCCCCGACGATTTTGGAGATTGATGAAGATGAAGTGTTTATTGAAACGCCAGTTGCCGTTGAACTACCTAAATCTGAAGAGAGCGCACCTGCTGAAGTGAACCCCGAGGCCACATAATGTTTCGTATTGCAAAACATTTAATGAACCGTGCCAAAACGGATGCCGTTGATGTGAGTGAAACCAATGGCGTGCGCGCGCTACATTTGGGTTCGCCCACGATTCAAAGTGCCATGCGCATTCGTGACCCCAATGCGCTAGAACTCACCTACACGCGTGGCATGATGTGCTTTTTGCTGTTTAATCAAAATATTAAGGATGTACTCGCGATAGGCTTGGGTGGTGGCTCTTTGGCTAAATATATGCATGCGTACTGCCCTGAGATTATCAGTACCGTGGTTGAAATTAACCCAAACATTATTCAGGTGGCGCGAAATCAGTTTTATGTGCCAGAAAATGACGCGCGCCTGCAAGTGATAGAAGGGGACGGCCTGCAATATTTAGCCGAACATGCAGGGAACGCAGATGTGCTGTTGATTGATGCGTTTGACAGCAATGGGATTCCGCCAGATTTTTGTAGCCAGGATTTTTTTGACCTTGCGCAACGTGCATTAAACAACGCTGGAATATTTGCGATTAATTTGTGGGGCAGCGATCGTAATTTTGATGTGTATTTGCAGCGCATCGAGCAAAGCTTTCAGCAAAAAGTGCTGATTTTACGCACTGGTCGGCCGGGCAATATTGTGGTGTTTGGCTTTAAGGGGCTGTACAAGTACTTTAATATCCCGCAGTTGCAAGCCCGCGCAAAACTGCTTGAAAGCACGCATCGTATTGAATTTAATCAATTTTTAAAGCAGTTGATAGACGACAATATCGTACAGCACAATCAGTTGCAGTTTAAAAGAGATGATAGCGATGCTTAAAGCCGGTGTTACCTTGTTGCTATTGCTCAACTTCCAGCATGCATGGGCAACCAATTTAAAATTAGTGGTGGCTGCGCGTAGCCAAGTGGGTGTCACCAAGAGCTACGACCCGCAATATACCAAGCTGGCTTACCCCAATGGCGATGTTGAGAAAAGTAAGGGCGTTTGTACCGATGTGATCATTCGCGCATTGCGCGATGCACATCAGCTCGATTTGCAGCAACTGGTGCATGAAGACATGGCCAAAAACTTTGCGCTATACCCCAATAAATGGGGCCTGAAAAAAACGGATAAAAATATCGATCATCGGCGCGTGCCCAATTTGCAAGTATATTTTAAGCGCTACTGGCAGAGCCTTGATACAACGCAAGTGGCTAAAAATTATCAGGCAGGTGATATTGTCACGGTGATGCTACCCGGCAATTTGCCGCACATTATGCTGGTGAGCGATAAAACAGAAAAAAGCTTGCTAGGCAGGGCGCCCATGCCGCTGGTGATTCATAATATAGGCCGTGGCACGCAAGAAGAAGCCGCATTATTGGCCTACCCAATCACTGGACATTTTCGTTTACCAAAAAAATATTTAACTGAAGAATCAAATACATGATACCTAACCGATACTTTGCCACCTGCCCACGCGGGCTTGAACAATTGCTCGCAGATGAACTGCAAACCGTCAAAGCCAAATCTATTAAGCTCACTGATGGCGGGGTGAGTTTTGATGGTGATTGGGCGGTGTGTTATGCCGCAAATTTGCATTCACGTCTCGCCACGCGCATTTTGTGGCAAGTAGCTCGAGGTAAATATCTGAATGAAGAAGACCTGTTCAATGCAGCCTACAAACTCAATTGGCCGCAATGGTTTGATGTCAAACAAGATTTTATGGTCAAAGTCACGGGTGTTAAATGTCCGTTAAAAAGCCTGGAATTTGCGACTTTAAAAATTAAAGATGCGGTGTGCGATAAATTCAGACTTGCTGTCGGCTCGCGCCCGTACATTGACACCAAAAC
>JAKPIR010000213.1 GCA_029549705.1 Pseudomonadota bacterium
TCACTCCAATAATCATAATGCGCAATGCGGCGCAAACTGGCTTCAATACTGCCTATCACCAACGGCACGTCAGAATACGCCTCACGACAGCGCTGCGAATACACCAGCACCGCGCGGTCCGGGCGCTTGTTCGGTGCGGCATCAGGCGTGTATGCGTCATCGGAACGGATTTTACGGTCAGCCGTATAGCGGTTGACCATGCTGTCCATGTTACCCGCAGTCACGCCAAAGTAGAGATTGGGCTTACCTAACGCTTTAAACGCGCTGGCGTTTTGCCAATCAGGTTGCGCAATTATCCCCACGCGAAAACCCTGTGCCTCCAGCAAACGCCCGACCAGCGACACGCCAAAACTCGGGTGGTCAATATATGCATCGCCAGAAATCAAAATAATGTCGCAACTATCCCAACCCAGCGCATCCATCTCGGCGCGCGTCATCGGCAACATTTTGGCCGTGCCAAACCGTTTCGCCCAATAGGGGCGATAGGAATGAATCGGCTTAGCCAGCATGGTGGTATAGTGTTCCAAAGTTTCTACACAATCAATAAAAGTGCGCGCATTTTACGCGCTAATGGTTTGATTACAAAGCTATTTTTAAATAAAATAACCCTTTATAAAATAGGCTTTAGCATGATGGTGGGCTGTTAAACGGCTATCTTAGGCCGCCCAGCCTTGCCTGCCGTCACACGCCTGCCCAGCGCATCTTCAATTTGCTGCACAAACAAAGCATTGCCTAACGCATAATTACCATTGGTCGCCTTGCGAATTTCATCCACCAAATCTATATCAAGTTGGTATCTAAATAATTCACGATAAGCCGCTTGTCTGCTGGCAGCATCCATACCAAGGGCTTTGTATAAACCATGAGGTTGAATAATGTCGCTATCCGCATGCTCTGATTTAAAACCTTGCGCATTGGCCGCATAACTACTCCACCTATATTCCGCAGGGTGGTTCACCATATTGGCACGCACTGGGTTAAGTTCAATATAACGCTGGCAAGCCAATAAATAGGTTTCTGCTTGGGTAGGGCAAGATTTATAACGCCCTTCCCACAGCGTGCCTGTGCGCTTATACATTTTGTTAATGTATTGCACATAACGCTGACCGAGGGCTTTCATCATTGCGCCGACCGCTTCGGCTTTTTCTGCAGTAACGAGTAAATGCACATGGTTGGTCATCAGCACGTATGCGTGGATTTTACACCCAGTTTTTTCTGCATATTCTTTGAGCCACTCTAGGTAAGAAAGATAATCTTCGTCCGCATAAAAGCAAGCTTGGCGGTTATTGCCGCGTTGGATGATGTGTTGTGGGACGTTGGGGAGGATGACGCGAGGGCGGCGGGGCATAGGTGGCTCAATTAAAAAGTGAGTTAAGCGCCAATTGTAGCATTTAATCGTGGTCTGTCCCCTATTATTCTTATAAGTCAGCACAGGTGTTATGCACCCAGATACCATGTTCACCCACAAAGTAGGTGTGGAAATCTTCTACCTCCAAGTTATATACGGTGCATAATTTGGGTTGGTAACCACGGGTATAGTGTTCCGTGGTGCCAGCCACCCAAGTGGTTTTATCAGTATTGCGGTTTTTTTTATCCAGCCCAATCACGCAATTATTGATATATTGAGGCGGTGTCACTCTAAAATCGACCCCCCCCCTTCTTTAGCTCCTTCATACCCCCCCCCACAGGCCAAAGCACTGCAAATTCAATACCTGTATAAGTATAAGGACCTCTCGTAGAGTTCGTAGCCACACAAATAGGGGTAGCTGATACAGGATATTCTTTACCGTCATATGTACTTAAATAGTAACCAATGAACTCTCCCTTGTCTTTATAGTATGCATCTTTAGCTTTAAACATCTCTTCTGGAGTCACCCATTGGCCGTGCGGAATATCCATGCCACCGAACTTTACGTTCGGGTCACTTACACGCAAGCTGGGAATCCAGAAAGGGTGTTCGGCCGTAGTGGCTATTAAATGCCCCACACCTTCAATACCGTACTTTACTCCCCACACCTCTGCATTCTCGCGCACAAAGGTTTTAGTCACCTGTTTATAAGCCAGTTCGCCACCATTTTCTGGTTTAGAAAGCACATAATCACCTACCTTGATTTCTTCAATCGGTTTTAAGCCATCTTTGGTGTGCACCATGGTGCCCGCTACAAAACAGGCTTTTTGGTCAATTTGGTCTTTAGCGAGTTCTTTAATGCGCTTAAATAACGTAATAATAGGGGACAAATAATAGGGGACAGACCACGATTAAACCTCAAAATACACCATTCTCTCTATTGACTAAACAAATAATACAACAAATTTTAACTTGGCTAAAAAAATAGGCTTTAGAGTAAATCCACACCAAACTGCTTTACCACGTGCGCAAATAACAAAAAAACCAACAGCGTAAACAGCACACAACTCATGAGCGTGTAAACAAAACCAATTTTTGGTAACAAATAAGGAAACAGCAAAAACATCGGCAAGGTCGGTAGCACATACCAAAATGTATAGTAGGCATGATTGGCGATTTTGCTGGCGGGCTGGTGCTCAACGTACAGCCAAATCAGCGTGAGTACTGTTACCAGCGGCAAGGCAGCGATTAACCCGCCTAATTTGTCACTACGTTTGGCAAGCTCAGAAACCAGCACCACAACGCCTGCGGTAATAAGATATTTCAAGAGAATATATTGCACCTTAGCTCCTTAATGTTTAGTGAGAATGTCCATCGTGTCCGTTAGGTCTGCGCACCTGAACCTCTACCGCTGAGGTGGTTTTAGGTGCTGGCTGGCTGTTTGCTACTGGTAATTTACCGTTAAACTCATAAGCAACCGTCCCCGCAGGATGTTGATATGGCCCTGGATCACGGTAATCATTTTTTGCCAGACCATCGCGCACTTTAAGCGTTGAAAACATGCCGCCCATGCTGATATCGCCATATTGCCCTTTACCCATCATCATGGGCAGCGTGTTTTCGGGTAACGGCATGTCCATCATATTGGCCATATCGGTCATTTCTGCCATACCTGTTTCACCCATCGGCATATAATCTGGCACTAGATTAGTCATTTTATCTACTAGATCATCTTGCTTGACCACAAGCAAAGTTGGCACTTGATGCCCCATCGCGTTCATGGTGTGATGGCTTTTATGGCAATGTATCGCCCAATCACCTAACTCGCTGGCCACAAACTCAATCGCACGCATTTGCCCGACACCGATATCAGTCGTCACTTCTGGCCAGCGCGCGCTTGGTTGCACCCAGCCGCCATCGGTACCTGCCACTTGAAACTCGTGCCCATGTAAATGAATCGGGTGATTTGTCATGGTTAAATTGCCAATACGAATGCGTACTTTATCATTTTTGCGCACGACCAGCGGGTCTATGCCGGGAAATACTCGGCTATTCCATGTCCATAGATTGAAATTCAACATCGTATTGACACGTGGTTTATAGCTACCCGGCTCAATATCATAGGCATTGAGCAGAAATATGAAATCTCTATCCACAGCCATCAATTTTGGATTTTTTGGGTGCGTCACCCAACTCCCCATCAACCCCATCGCCAGTTGCGTCATTTCATCCGCATGCGGATGATACATAAACGTACCTGCGCGCTTGGCTTCAAACTCGTAGACAAAGGTTTTACCGGGCGGAATGGCAGGCTGGGTTAAGCCACTCACACCATCCATACCATTAGGCAAGCGCTGGCCGTGCCAATGCACACTGGTAATTTCTGGCAGACGATTCGTCACAAAAATACGCACACGGTCTCCTTCTACCACTTCGATGGTCGGTCCTGGGCTTTGGCCGTTATAACCCCATAAATGGGCTAGCATGCCAGGAGCGATTTCCCGCACAACGGGCTCTGCAACTAGATGAAACTCCTTTACCCCATTTTTCATGCGCCACGGCAAACTCCAGCCGTTTAACGTCACTACGGGCTGATAAGGCCGGCCAGTCGCAGGGTGCAATGGCGCTTGCGTATTAGCCTTTTCTGCAGAAACAATGTCAGGAAGTGCGGCAAGTGCCACTTTACTAACAGCACTTAAAGCCGCACCAGCACCCGCCAATTTAAAAAAGTCTCGCCTTGTGAAATGATGTTCTGTGGTCATGATTATTTTCCTTCCAAGCTGGCTGGTTTGCCTATAAGTGCACTATTGAGTGCAGTTTCAGCCAGCCAGAATTCATTTAAGGTATTGATATAAGCTTTCACGCTCGCCACCTGCGCACGGGCATCTGCGAACAACTCAAAGGGACTCACCAGCATGCCGTTGTAACGCAACTGATTTTCAGCGAGAATTTTTTTTCGCATTGGCACAATATCATCGCGATAATCTTTCGCCATTTCATAAGTGGTTAGATAATGGCTATAAGCCTCGCGAACTTCAGATTGCGCATTTGAGGCCATTTGTGCAGCGCGATGCACCGATTGCATATAAATAGCCTCTGCCCGCGCAACTTTTGCACCCCCCCAATCAAATAAGGGCAATTCGAAGGCAATATCCACGCCTTTTTTATAGGCATCCCCTCGCCTGCCTTCCAGCACTCTGGCTGGGCCAATTTCAAGCACATTAATAAAGCGCGTGGTTTTGGTCAGGCCAAGTTGCTTGGCCAGCGCTGTTGTTTCTAAACGTAAGGCTTGCAAATCCAGCCGCTGCTCAAATGCTGTTTTTTCTAGTGGCTGTAATTCAGAAGCAGTTTTAGGTAAATCGGGCAAACGCTTTTCTAACTGAAGCTGTTCTGCAGACACGCCAAGCAGTCGCGCCAGCGACGCATGTGCGCGATTCTGCGCTTGCTGGGCAATAGTATATTCCAGCATCGCATCTGCATAAAAACCCTGTTCACGCGCTTGCTCCAGCGTATTCCAATTACCTGCGGCCACCATACGCTGGGCTAGCACCGCACTGGCCTCGGCAGATTCTTTTACCTGCGCGCTGTATCGCACAAGCTCATTCGCCGCTACCGCATTAAAATAAGCGGCGCGTGTTTCATTTGCCAAATTCAGCACATCGATTGCCACAGCTTGCTTGGTTTTCTCAAAGTTGCGA
>JAKPIR010000144.1 GCA_029549705.1 Pseudomonadota bacterium
TTTGAATCATTTTTTAAATAGGACAACTCAGGTTTTATCACCCAATCACGCGCAGGCATATAGCGCAACCCTAGGGCAACTTCGTACTGCTTGTCCTCTTTATCGACTAAAAATATGGGGTCTTGAGCCTGATATTCGCGCTGCTCATAACTCATTGAAACATAAGGAATCAGTTTTGTGGTCATTGATAACTGCCCGCCTAATCGTAATCCCCACAAGTGATGATCTAAAAAATCCGCTTGGCTGTCTCGCGCATTTTCCCGACCAAAATAGGCATTGGTAAAAAGTACCGGGCTTTTATCGCCTGCAAAAACATGCGCCCAACCTGCGCCTAAAATCAGGCGCTCTACGTCTCTTATGGCATTACCGGCATAATCAAGTCGCGTGGCCTGTGCAAACAGACTGCCTTGGTTACGGTCATCAAAGTTTCTTTGCCATTGCAGCGTCACGCCATAAGTTCGACGGTATGCTTCACTATCTACATCAAACCGGCTATCTTGTGCCGAAAAAGTAACTGTGTCGATAAATCGTTTATATTGCAGCCCGGCATTGATATCTAAATAACTGGTATCAAAAGTTGTTTCAGAATTATTAAATTTACTGTTACCACTTACACTAGCAAACACCGAAACGGCCTGGCTAACTGGGTGGCGTATAGACAGACCACCTGAAATACTTTTAAAACCATCCGATGTTTCAGGGGAAGTATTGGGTACCAATACACCAAAAGTTGGAATAAAAATATTGCTATCGGATGATGCACTGTTTACATTGCTATCGTAACCAAGGCCAAAGCCAAGAAAACCACCAAACGTTGTTGTGAGCCCGAGTGATTTATCAATGGCGGTTACATAGCGCGCAATGGCACTTGTCACTTCTTGTGAGGGCTTTTGATCAAGCACATTTTGAAACTCAAGTTTAGAAGACTCAACTTCACCCAATTTGAAGTGCGCTTTTGCCATTTCTGTTCTGGCATCAGTATGATTTGGCCCTGTTGCCAAAACACGCTCCAGTGCAAACACACCACGTGTAACATTGCCGCTTTCAACCCCAGCAACGCCGAGCAAGTAATCAAAATCCGATTCGCCTGCATGCACTTCCTCTAGTGGCTCAAGCAGTTTATAGGCGCCAACATAATCACCCGACTGCATTAAGGCGCGTGCCTGTTGCGCTACAACATCTTCCATCGCTACAGCATAAAGCGGCAGCAAAAATGTAGTAAACAGCACCCATCGTTGCATTTTTTTATAGAATTGAGTTAATCGCATGCAAACCCTAACCAAACAAATTAAAAACACTATACAACTTATTGAAAAAATGATGAATTATTTTTAATGCCATATGTTATCAATAATTTCACTATTTGCATAAGGCTGTTGCTTTTTCGCAAAAAAATGGCGTTAATTACTTAACGCCATTTTTCTCAATAGAAATAAACCAAGACTTATTAAAGATAATGGGGCTGTCCTAGATAACACATAAAATGTTATAAGGACGGCATGAGAAAGAGCAGATTAAATTCAGCTAAGCAGGCTAAGTTAATAGAGCATTTTGTTGCTGGTACGACGGCACGATGTGCAGCGGATTTGATTGGTGT
>JAKPIR010000146.1 GCA_029549705.1 Pseudomonadota bacterium
ACCCTTCGGAATGGGGCTGGGGGCTATAACTCGCCATTCAAGCGCCCGTACAGTAAATGCATTATAACCCTTCGGAATGGGGCTGGGGGCTATAACATTCTTCCATAAGTTGTTATAGCGCAATAAATTATAACCCTTCGGAATGGGGCTGGGGGCTATAACAAACTCTTCCGGCGTGAGCCATGCTTTTAAATTATAACCCTTCGGAATGGGGCTGGGGGCTATAACCCAATGGTGACGCTTTCAACAACACCAACCATTATAACCCTTCGGAATGGGGCTGGGGGCTATAACGCGTTGGCAAGAAACGTAGTGGAGTTTGAAATTATAACCCTTCGGAATGGGGCTGGGGGCTATAACCTATTTAATGAAAAATTACTTGTTTCATCATTCAAGCGGCCATATTATTTTGAAGGTTTTTTTTCAAAATAATATGGCCGCTTCATTTTTTTACCTGATTTAAAGTGATGATTTGAAATGTGCGGCATGCCTAACTAAATAGGCATAAAAACTCACAATTGAAGCCTAATTTTTAGCAGTCATCTTCAATGCACCTCTGCAAGCCTTGTAAATAAAGGCTTGCAGGGCAGTGAAAATCTCTCGGCGCATTTAAAGCTAAAATTTTTATTCTTTTGGCGCTTGAAAAATGCGTGTTTTGTCCCCACTAAAATTTTACTTGTTAAATCACGCATTTTTAGGAGCTTAATCTATGTCTGCAGAGACTGCACAATCTGAAATTCAACCCAAACAATCGATGGCTTTTCAAGCTGAGGTTAAACAATTACTTCAATTGATGATTCACTCGTTGTACAGCAACAAAGAAATTGTGTTGCGCGAGTTGATTTCTAATGCCTCTGACGCCGCAGATAAATTGCGCTTTGAAGCGATTAGCAACGGTGCGCTGTATGAAAATGACAGCGAATTAAAAATCCGCGTGGCGTTTGATAAAGATGCACGCACCGTCACGATTTCAGATAACGGCATTGGCATGAGCCGCGATGAAGTCATTGCCAATATCGGCACCATTGCAAAATCGGGCACGAAAGAATTTTTTAATGCTTTGTCTGGTGACCAAGCGAAAGACGCCAACCTGATTGGCCAATTTGGCGTAGGCTTTTATTCAGCGTTTATCATTGCCGATAAAGTCATACTCACCACGCGCCGCGCCGGTGCAACTGAAGCCGTGCGCTGGGAATCAAGCGGTGAGGGCGACTTTACCATTGAGCCAGCAGATAAAGCCAGCCGTGGCACAGATATTGTGCTGCACTTGCGCGAAGGTGAAGATGAATTTTTAAGTGATTGGCGCTTGAAATCTATTATTCGTAAATATTCAGACCACATTACTTTGCCGATTGTCATGAAAAAATCGGAATGGAAAGATGGCGCAGAAGTGCCCACCGATGAAGATGAAACCGTCAACAAAGCTTCCGCATTATGGGCGCGTAACAAAAATGATATTACTGAAGAAGAATATCAGGAGTTTTACAAACACGTTTCGCACGATTTTGAAAACCCATTGGCTTATACGCACAGCCGCGTGGAAGGCAAGCAAGAGTATATTTCTCTGTTGTATATTCCAAGCAAAGCGCCGTTTGATTTGTACGACCGCGACCGCCGTCACGGCATTAAACTGTATGTAAAACGCGTGTTTATTATGGAAGATGCAGAAAAACTCATGCCGCAATATCTGCGCTTTGTGCGCGGCGTGATCGATACGTCTGATTTGCCGTTGAATGTGTCGCGCGAGATTTTGCAATCCAGCCGCGATGTCGATGCGATTAAAGCCGGTTCTGTGAAAAAAGTGCTGGGTCTGCTCGAAGACTTGGCCGAAAACAAGCCGGAAGATTACGCGAAATTTTATGCAGAATTTGGCCGTGTACTGAAAGAAGGCCCGGGTGAGGATTTTGCCAATAAAGACAAAATTGCGAGCTTGTTGCGCTTTGCCTCTACCAAGGCTGATACCGATGCGCAGAATGTTTCACTCAAAGATTACATCGCGCGCATGCAGCCTGAGCAAGACACAATTTACTACATCACCGCTGACAGCTTTGCCGCTGCGCAACACAGCCCGCATTTAGAGATTTTCCGCAAGAAAGGCATTGAAGTCTTGCTCATGTTCGACCGAGTTGATGAATGGCTGCTTGGCAGTTTAACGGAATTTGAAGGCAAGAAATTGCAATCCATAGCCAAAGGCGATTTGGATTTAGGCAAACTTGAATCGGATACTGAAAAAGAAATTCAGAAGAAAATTGAAGAAGAAGCGAAATCTTTAGTTGAAAGAATCAAAAAAACCTTGGGTGAACAAGTCAAAGATGTGCGCGTAACGCACCGCCTGACTGATTCGCCCGCGTGTTTGGTGAGTGATGCGCATGATTTATCGGGCAATTTAGCCCGTATGCTTAAAGCGGCCGGCCAAAAAGCGCCAGAATCTAAACCGATTTTGGAAATTAACCCTACGCATAAATTGGTGAAGCGCTTAGAGGGCGAATCTGCAGAAGCTTTGTTTGGCGACTTGGCGCATGTGCTGTTTGACCAAGCACTGCTCGCAGAAGGCGGTCAGTTGGATGACCCCGCCAGCTTTGTGAAGCGGATGAACAGCTTAATTAGCTAAATACCAATCTTGCTAGCAAGCTAATTGGAAGTCGGTCAATAGGGCGAAATGCAAATTTCGCCCTTATTTTCATCCAAATTTAACATTTGGAAGCGATGATACTTATCGTATAGCCATTTAGGCCATTTATAGGTGGCCTGATTTTTGCTAGAATAGCAGTTGAAAATTAACTTCTATTTTGCATCTCAAGGCCCCGAATGAAAACTCCAGCAAAAACATCTGACAAAGCCGCCGTTAAAACCAAAGCGGCTTCTACAACAAAAACCGATACTGCATCAAAGGTTAAAGCCAAAAAACCTACAAAGGCCAAGCATGTATTGCCTAAGCTATCGCCTGTTGATCAGGCGTTACAGAACCATTTGATTTTTTCTAGCTTTAAAACCAGTGACGCCGCAACGCCGCGCGATTGGTACGATGCCGCGAGTTATACCGTGCGCGACCACGTGGTGGAACGCTGGATTAAAACGGCAGAAGCCTATTATGAAAAAGATCCAAAGCGCGTGTATTACCTCTCTTTAGAGTTTTTAATGGGGCGCATGTTAAGTAATGCTGCACTAAATTTGGGCATACAGGATGAATTGAAGGACGGTTTGGCAGGTTTAGGTCGTGACTTAGAAAATACCGTGGAAATGGAAACCGACGCGGCGCTGGGTAATGGTGGCTTAGGTCGTCTGGCGGCTTGTTTTGTCGATTCAATGGCGACGATGGATATTCCAGCAACAGGATATGGCATTCGCTATGAATACGGCATGTTCAGGCAAACCATTGAAAATGGACAACAGATTGAAAACCCGGATAACTGGCTGCGTTATGGCAATATTTGGGAGTTTCAGCGCCCTGAAGCCACTTACAATATCCGCTTTTATGGGCATGTCGTGAAATATGCCGATGAACATGGCGAAACGCAGCACTGGATTGATGGTGAACATGTGGTGGCCATGGCCTACGATGTGCCGGTGCCAGGCTATGGCACTGAAACCGTCAACAGCCTGCGTTTATGGTCAGCCAAAGCCGCGCGCGAGTTTGATTTGCGCCATTTTAACGATGGCAACTATAAAAAAGCGGTTGAAGAGCGCAACGAGACTGAAAATATCTCAAAAGTGCTGTACCCCAATGACACTTCGGTGTTGGGCAAAGAATTACGCCTGAAACAGCAATACTTCTTTGTGTCAGCCTCTATTCAAGACATTTTGCGCCGCTTTTTAAGCGCGCATGAAATGAAAAAGCAGGACGACTGGAAACTGCTACCAGAAAAAGTTGCCATTCAACTCAACGACACGCATCCTTCAATAGGCGTGGCTGAAATGATGTATCAATTGGTGGACGTGCATGGCTTGTCTTGGGCATTCGCGTGGGAGCTCACTGGCAAGATTTTTGCCTACACCAACCATACTTTAATGCCAGAAGCGTTAGAAACATGGTCGGTTGATTTATTCGGCCGCCTGTTACCGCGCCATTTGGAAATTATCTACAAAATCAACCATGAATTCTTGCACATGGTGAATCATCATTTTCCGGGCGATGTCGATTTACTCGCGCGCGTGTCGATTATTGATGAATCGCACGGCCGTCGCGTGCGCATGGCGCACTTGGCCGTGGTTGGTTCGCACACCGTGAATGGTGTGGCAGCGCTGCATAGTGAGTTGTTAAAACAACATTTATTTGCCGATTTTGACCGCATTTACCCTGGCAAAATGACCAATGTCACGAACGGCATCACACCGCGCCGCTGGTTAAATCAGGCTAACCCCGGGCTCACAGCGTTGATAGAAAAAGCGATAGGTGCAGGCTTTAAAAAAGACCTGACGCAAATCAAAAAAATCACGCTATTAGCCAAAGATGCAGCGTTTAGAAAAGCATTTGCTGCCGTCAAACACGCCAATAAAGCACGTTTGGCCGCTAAAATTGAGCAAAAAACAGGCGTAAAACTTAACGTGAACAGCTTGTTTGATGTGCAAATTAAACGTATTCACGAATACAAACGCCAGTTGCTCAACGTATTACACGTGATTACTTTATATAACCGCATCCGCCGTGGTGAAAAAACCACGCCGCGCACGGTAATTTTTGGTGGTAAAGCAGCGCCAGGTTATTGGATGGCAAAGCAAATTATTCGTTTGATTAATGATGTGGCGCAAATTGTGAATGATGACCCGCACGTGGGTGACCAACTTAAAGTGGTGTTCTACCCAAACTATGAAGTTTCAGCGGCTGAAATCTTGTTCCCGGGCAGTGATTTGTCTGAGCAAATTTCCACCGCAGGCACCGAGGCAAGCGGCACGGGTAACATGAAAATGGCGTTAAACGGCGCGCTGACAATTGGCACGCTCGATGGCGCCAACGTAGAAATACTTGAGGAAGTCGGCAATGAAAATATCTTTATTTTTGGCCTCACCACGCCGCAAGTGGCTGAAATGAAAGCCAACGGTTACAAGCCGCGCGAATATTACAATAGCAACCCAGCGCTAAAAGAAGTGATTGACATGATAGGCAACGGTTTCTTCTCGGTTGAAGAGCCAAGCCGCTATCAGCCGATTGTGGATAACTTGTTGAATAATGACCAATATTTGCTGTTGGCCGATTACGCCAGCTACATTGAAACGCAAGATAAGGTCTCTGCCGTGTACCAAGACCAAGATCAATGGACGCGCATGGCGATTTTGAATGTTGCAAATATGGCCAAGTTTTCAAGTGACCGCTCTATCGCCGATTACGCGAACAATATTTGGCACGTAAAAGTTTAGGTTTTAATAACAATGCGTTGCATGAATCTATCACAGCGTCATTACCCTAAAACTGTCATTCCAGCGCAGGCTGGAATCCAGTCAAGTATCATGTCGTTGTGATTGGCTTCAGTGAGATGTTGGTGGTTTTAAGGGTAATGCAATTGACCTTAAAAATTTAAAGTCAAATTTGTCAGCCTTAAGTTTTGGCTGAATGGTTTAGAAATGTTGGCTGCCTAGATTCCAGCCTGCGCTGGAATGACAGTAAATAGATTTTTAGATTGAAATTGATTTTGTACGTAAGCATCATTGAGAAAACTGTTGTGCAAAATCAACTCTAACCTTTTTCACTGCCCTGCAAGCCTTGTAAATAAAGGCTCTCAGGGCAGTGTTTTTTTCTCGCATGATTTTTAAGCGAATTTTAATATTATTCATGGGGCTGTCCTAGATAACACATAAAATGTTATAAGGACGGCATGAGAAAGAGCAGATTAAATTCAGCTAAGCAGGCTAAGTTAATAGAGCATTTTGTTGCTGGTACGACGGCACGATGTGCAGCGGATTTGATTGGTGT
>JAKPIR010000160.1 GCA_029549705.1 Pseudomonadota bacterium
TATCAGCCGATAAGTCCAACAGCGCGGCAACTGCTGCCATCAGCCAAACTGGGTTTTTATTAGGCAGCATTATAAAACAGGCCGATGAAGAAGGTGCTTCCATGCGCTATCAGGCCAATGGTGTGGTGACGCAGCAACCGCAACATCCTGCGCAACTGCGTGTGGATTTAAAAAATGCGTTGCAACACAGCGGACTATTTTTAGAAGCGCACCTTGCAGATGTGGTGGCGGGTAAACGTAGCATTGAAAGCATGCGAGTTGAATTGCAAAACGTAGCAAATCAACCCCCCAATGCAACGCTCAACACGCTGCCCGCGCAGCAACTAGCCGCGCTTGAGCATCAGCGCCTATCTTGGCATGGCGAGATTTGGCAAAATCAGACCATGGATTGGGATGTGACGTTTGACGAGCCGCGCGAACATGCAGAGCAATCAGGCCAAGATGAAGCGCAACAAACGAGGCCCGTCAGCAGTGAAATCACCATGCATTTGCCACATTTGGGCAAAGTATCCGCACGTATTGGCGTGGCAGATGGCCGCGTTAGCATTCATATGTTTGCAGAAAGCCCACAAACGCTCACAACCTTTAAAAATGCACGCCAGCAACTTTTTGCATCCATGCTTAATCAAGGCCAGGCACTTGAAGCGCTGACTGTAGGCCAATATGAATAACCTCGCGCAGCCGCAGCATCAACAGCAAGCCATTGCACTTGCCTATGGTGCAAATGATTACGCACCAAAAGTGGTGGCAAAAGGGCGCGGTGTGGTGGCTGAACAGATTATTGCCTTGGCAAAAGAGCACAAAGTGTTTGTGCATGAATCCAAAGACTTGGTGAATTTACTCATGCAGGTGGATTTAGATGCGCATATTCCGCCAGAACTGTATTTGGCGATTGCCGAAATTTTAGCTTGGATTTATCGGCTGGAAGCAGAAAAATCGCAATCGGAACAAGCCGTAAAATTTGAGGAAAAAATCGAAAATTGGCGCTGATTTTTACACCAACCTTTTTCGATGCTCTACGAGCCTTATAAATAAAGGCTTACAGAGCAGAAAATTTTTATCGAGGGAAAATAATACAGAAATTAAGTGGTTTTTTAAAAGCTTTTAAACCTGCATATTCATGATGTCATGATATGCCGAAACCAGTTTATTTCTCACTTGAATGGTGGCCTGAAACGAAATGTTGGCTTTTTGGTTGGCAATCATCACGTCGGACAAACTGACGCTATCGTCACCCATGGCAAAGTTTTTGCCTAATTGCTCGGCATTTTTCTGTACTTGGTTGACTTGATCTAATGAAGCTTTTAGGGCATTTGAAAAATCAACTTTTGATGTATTACCCGTAGATTTTGTACCAGTAACATTGAGTGCAGTTAAAGCCTCGGCCTGTGGGCGCTGCGCCGCAGCTTTGAGTTGTGCCAGCATCGATTCAATTCGGCCAGCGTCGATTCCACTTGTTTTCATCGGGCTTGTACTCCATTCCATTCAAAAATTTCAACACTTCCTATGCGTGTGTTCTAGGCGCATTTAACTAAAGGTTGTATCACGGTGAACAATTTAACATGCAAGCACATGACTAAGCGGCGCAAATAAGCTCAATAAAACCGCTCTATTCTAAAAATTGAATTTGCAGTAGTTGCGCATAATAGTCACTAATCCGCCAAAGGAGAGTGAAAACGCTCCGGATGGCATTGTTAGTTGAACTGATTGTGTACGAAATTGGAGATTGATGATGGCAGCCTCGAACGCCACCCTAACAAACGAAACCGCCATGGGCATGGGCGGCATGCCACAATTGGGCAATAAGCTGATGCTGGTTGCAGGCATTGCTGCCGTAGTTGCCGTGATGGTGGTGTTTTGGTTGTGGAGCCAGCAACCTGATTACCGTGTTTTATATTCTAATTTTTCTGATAAAGACGGTGGTGCCATTGTGGCAGCCCTTGAGAAAATGAATGTGCCGTATAAATTTTCTGAAGGTGGTTCAGCGATTTTAGTACCCGCTGCACAAGTACACGAAGCAAGGTTGAAACTGGCGGCAGATGGCTTACCTAAAGGCGGTAATGCTGGTTTTGAGTTGTTGGAAAATCAAAAATTTGGGGTTTCGCAATTTGTCGAGCAGGTTAATTTTCAGCGCGCATTGGAAGGTGAGTTAGAGCGCAGTGTGCAGTCAATTAGCGCAGTTGAAGGCGCTAAAATTCACTTGGCCATTCCCAAAGCCACTGTATTTGTGCGCGATCAACTCAAACCGACAGCTTCGGTATTACTGAATGTACGTGCTGGGCGCAATTTAGACCCGCAACAAGTGGCGGCCGTTGTGCATTTGGTGGCTAGTAGCGTGCCTAATTTACCCATTGAAAACGTAACAGTGGTAGACCAGCACGGTACTTTGTTGTCTGACACTTCTAAAAAAGCCGGCGCAAATGGCTTGGATGCTACACAAATTAAATATATCGATGAAATGCAGCAAAGCATCGTTAAACGTGTTGAATCGATTATTGCGCCAATCGTCGGTGCTAAGAATGTGCGCGCAGAATCCAATGTCGAAATTGATTTTTCATCCATCGAGCAAGCGGCTGAAACTTATAAACCGAACCAGCGGACTGAAGACGCAGCGATTCGCAGCATGCAAAATAGCGAATCACAAACAGCCAATGGCGGCGCTGCCACGGGTGTACCGGGTGCTTTATCCAATCAGCCGCCCGCCAACGCTACTGCGCCGATTGTCGCCGATGGCGCAACAGCAGGCGCTGCGGCAGGAACTGAAAGTGCTGCAATGAACAGCCAAAAAAATACCACGACGAACTTTGAAGTAGATAAAACCGTGCGCTACACCCAGCAGGCGATGGGCGGTGTTAAACGCATTAATGTAGCCGTGGTGGTCAATAACATGCAAGTGATTGATGCCAAAGGAAAAGTGACCTATCGACCGCTGTCGGCCGCTGAAAAACAGCAAATTAATGACCTAGCCATGCAGGCCATGGGTTTTAACAAAGAGCGCGGTGATTCATTAACCGTGGTCAACAGCCCATTTGCAGAAAATCCAGTAGAGCCAGTGGCTGAATTGCCACTTTGGAAAAATCCGACCGTGGTTGAATATGGTAAAGATGCCTTGCGCTTTTTAGTGGGCATTATTGTGTTGATGATGCTTTATAAACGCGCGCTAAAACCAATGCTCAATAAGCTCACCACGCCTGCACCACAGTTATTACCTGCACCACAGGGCAATCAAGAAGATGCAACGGTGACTTTAAGTAATCAATCCGGCAATGCATTGCCGCCCTACGAGCAAAATTTGCTTGCCGCAAAACAAATGGCAAAGGATAACCCACGAGTGGTGGCAAGCGTGGTTTCAAATTGGACGAACGGAAATGAGTCATAAATGAGTGATGCAGGCGTAATGAGAAGCGCAGTACTGATGCTGGCGCTGGGCGAAGACGAAGCAGCAGAGGTGATGAAATATCTTGGCCCGAAAGAAGTGCAGAAATTGGGTGCCGCGATGGCATCATTGAAATCGGTCGGCCGTGACCAAGTGGAAACTGCGCTCAGTGAATTTATGCTAGAAGCTGAGCAAAATAGCAATTTTGGTCTGGACTCAGATGAATATATACGCTCAGTACTGACCAAAGCGCTCGGCGATGACAAAGCGTCAAACTTGTTAAACCGCATTTTGCAATCCAGTGATGCCAGCGGGATTGAGGGCTTGAAGTGGATGGACTCACCGAGTGTGGCTGACCTGATTAAAAACGAGCATCCCCAAATTATCGCGACGATTCTAGTCCATTTAGAACCAGACCAAGCGGCCGAGATTGTCAGCAATTTTACCGATCGTCTGCGTCAGGATGTGATGTTAAGAATTGCCACGCTAGATGGCGTGAAGCCAATTGCCTTGCGTGAACTCAATGAGGTGATGACGAAGTTGCTCACCGGTAATGAAAACCTCAAAAAGCAAAGCATGGGTGGCATTAAGGTAGCGGCAGAAATTATGAATTACATGGGCGGTGAAAAAGAGGCCGAGTTAATGGAAGGCCTGAAAAGCTATGATGAAGACATGGCGCAGCAAATCATGGATGAGATGTTTGTGTTTGATAACATCATGGATGTGGATGATAAAGGTATTCAGGCTCTGCTAAGAGAAGTGCAGTCCGAAACATTGATTATTGCGCTAAAAGGCACTACCGAAGAAATGCGCGACAAGATTTTCCGCAACATGTCATCACGCGCGGCAGAAATGATGAAAGAAGATTTAGAAACCAAAGGCCCGGTCAAACTTTCAGAAGTGGAAGCGCAACAAAAACAAATTCTGCAAATTGTGCGCCGTTTGGTAGATGAAGGACAGATTATGTTGGCAGGTAAAGGCGGTGATGACCAATATGTCTAATTTCGCCACACCCAAAGAACAGCAAACAGCTTACGAACGTTGGGAAATGTCATCTTTTCCGGATGATTTTTCGCAATCTCGCCCAGCCAGACAAAAGCCAGAAAAAAGTAGCGCTGATGCAGGCGTGTTAGCCAAAATTATTGAAGGTGCACGCAAGGAAGCGTATGAAAAAGGCATTCAAGAAGGCTTTACGGTCGGCATGGCAAAGGCCAGAGAACAGGCCTTAGTTGAAAAACAGGCGTTTGTGCAGTTGATGGATAATTTCAGCACAGCGTTAGAAAAAAAAGATGCGCAAATAGCAGAAGATGTACTGAGCCTTGCACTTGATATTGCAAAAGCAATGCTGAAAATCAAACTCAACGTAGACCCAACAGTAATTTTGCCATTAGTGATGGATGCGATTCATTACTTACCAAGTGTTCAAAAGCCCGCCAGAATTCTGGTGCATCATGAAGATGCGCATATTCTGCGCGAGTATCTGGCTGAAGAGTTATCAAGCCAGGAATGGCAAGTGCAAGAAGATAGCAATATCGAGCGCGGCGGTTGCCTAGTGGAAACGGGCGCTAATCAAATTGATGCCACCAACCAAGTGCGCTGGAAGCGCATTAGTGAAGCTTTGGCACAAAAAGATGATTGGTTATTGCCATAATGCAAGTAAACGCGATTAGCCAAGAAAAAGCCACCGGCAACATCCACCAGGAGCGCTGGCAGGATTACATTCGTGATTGCCGTGAAATTTTACGCATTATCGAACCCCTAGAAATTGCTGGTCGCATTACCAAGCTCACAGGCTTGGTGATGGAAGCGGTTGGCATTCAACTACCGATTGGTTGTGCCTGTTATGTGCCACTGGCCGAAGGTCGCCGCGTAGAAGCTGAAGTAGTGGGGTTTGATGGTGACGTGCTATTGCTCATGCCGCAAAGCAGTGTAGATGGTGTAGTCCCAGGGGCAAAAGTTTTTGCATTGGAAATTGCCGAAGCACTGCCCAAGCCACATTTTAATAATCCACCACGCAGAAGGGTGACTGACCGTGCACGGCATTTACCCGTGGGTGAAGATTTATTAGGTCGCGTAGTGGATGGCGCAGGCAACCCGCTTGATAACTTGGGCAAAATTGAGTCAAGCAAAAGTGCGCCATTGAGTGCGCGCCCGATTAACCCGCTGATGCGCGCGCCGATAGAAGAAACGCTGGATGTTGGCGTACGTGCAATTAACGCCATGCTGACCGTTGGTCGTGGGCAGCGAATGGGGCTGTTTGCAGGGTCTGGTGTAGGTAAAAGTGTGTTACTCGGCATGATGGCGCGCTACACCACCGCGGATGTTATTGTAGTCGGTTTAATTGGCGAACGCGGCCGTGAAGTACAGGAATTTATTGAACATATTTTGGGTGAAGAAGGTTTAGCACGCTCAGTGGTAGTGGCAGCGCCGGCAGATTCCTCCGCGCTGATGCGTTTGCAAGGTGCCAATTACGCGACTACGATTGCCGAGAGCTTTCGTAACCAAGGCAAAAATGTGTTGTTGATTATGGATTCGCTCACCCGTTACGCCATGGCGCAGCGAGAAATTGCGCTGGCCATCGGTGAACCACCTGCGACAAAAGGTTATCCGCCATCCGTTTTTGCAAAATTGCCCGCACTGGTAGAGCGCACGGGTAACGGTATGCGCGGTGAAGGTTCAATTACCGCGTTTTACACTGTGCTGACGGAAGGTGATGACCAGCAAGACCCGATTGCAGATGCAGCACGCGCGATTTTAGATGGCCATATTGTGCTAAGTCGCAGTTTGGCTGAAAGCGGGCATTATCCGGCTATTGATATTGAGCAGTCGATTAGCCGCGCCATGCACAACATTACCAGCCCTAAACACCAGAAAATGGCGCGCAAATTAAAACAACTGAATTCGCGTTATATGCGCAGTATTGATTTGATCAACGTGGGCGCTTATGAAGCAGGTAGTGACCCGGTGCTGGATGAAGCGATTGCAAAGCACGAAATGGTAGAAGCATTTTTACAGCAAGATATTGATGAATCAGCAGCCTTTAGCGATAGTTTGCAGGGTTTAGCCGACATGTTGGTAGATGAATAATGTAGATGGGGACGAGTACAAAATGACAACGATTTCTCCTCAAGTATTAAAACTGCTGACTGAAACAGCAGCAAAAGAAGTAGAGCTTGCCACTGAAGCGCTGGCAAAGGCTATGAAGCAGGCCACCGAGGCGCAGCAGAAACTTGATATGCTGATTGAATATCGGCGTGATTACTTAAACAATTTAAGTAAAACCTTGGAACGTGGCATGAGTGCAGAAGCACATCAAAATTTTCATCACTTTTTGGCGAAGTTAGACCAAGCGGTAGCGGGGCAAAAAGATGTGCTGGTATCGATGCAGTATCAGGTGACCGTACAAAAACAGCTTTGGCAGGAATCTCAGCGTAAAAAGCGCTCGTTTGAAGTGCTCACCACGCGCAAAAATCAACAAACGCACCGGGTGGCGCTTAAAAAAGAGCAAAAAGATATGGATGAATTTGCCATGCGGGCAAGTCACAAAAAATAACGTGCGAGATACAAATCGTTTTATTCATTTTTAAATGTTTCAAGTCATCGTTTGGAGTTTGGTATGATGCAAAAAACCTCAACATCAGCAGCACCAGTGCTGCCTATCAGTAAATTAAATGGCTTTGAAAATAAAGCCAACGCCAATGCGGAAGCACAGGCTACTGCACCAGCGAACGCATTTCAATCTGTGCTGAAAACGCAGCAAAAGACACAAATCAATCAAGCGCCAAAAGTAATTGAGCAACGCCAACAACCAGTAGCCAAACCACGCTCAACACATGAGGGCGGTGATAATAAAGCCACTAAAAATACAGAAGCTATAGCGCCGAACGCAAAGACTCACGTAAAAGTAGATGCCGCCAAGCAAGAAACGCAGCAAACCAGCAGCACAAGCACCGTAGATGAAATGGTGGCGTTGGTGATGAAGGCTTTGCCAGTGGATGCTACTGTGAATCAAGATGAAGCTGGCCACAGTGGTGAGGAGCCTGAAAACAGTCAGCCTGCTGGTATTGCGTTATTTGGCTTAACGCCGGCAGTGGTTCAAGCCGCAACTTCACAGGCGAATAGCAATGAAACCCAAACTGGCGACAGCGCAAAGCTAACGGCCAATGTACATGGTGCAGGCCATTTAGATAGCAAAAATGCTGTCATTCAACCCGAACTCCTGAATGGTAAAGCCACCAAAGAAGTCGATGTATTAACATCGATTGGGCGCGACGCATTTGATACATCATTGAATGAAGCAAAAGGGTTGCAAGCAAACGTGCAGAGTGCAACATTAAATGCCTCTATGGCTAATCAAGAAGCAGAAAATCCAGCGCAATTGCTATCAACAATGTCTGGTTTGCAAAAACCGTTGGCAGCACCTGCTGTCGAGAGTCCGCAGGGGGCACAGCAAGCGTTTACGGGCCATGTCGCCGAACCATTTTCAGGTAAAGCTACTTGGAATCAAGCCATCAGCCAGCGTGTACTGTGGATGGTGGGGGCAGGCGAGCAATCTGCCACACTCACGCTTAATCCGCCCGATTTAGGGCCGCTGCAAGTCGTGGTGCAGGTGCATAACGGCATGGCGGATACACGCTTTACTTCTGATAATGCAGAGGTAAGACAGGCGTTGCAAGACGGCATGGAAAATTTACGCGAAAAAATGCGCGAATCAGGTGTGCAACTCGGCCAAACCAATGTGCAGTCAGGCGAGCAGTCGCGCCAAGAGTTTCAACAAGCTACACAACAAAACAATTTAGATGCACGTAAAAGTAGCAACGCTAATACCGCGCAAAATGCACCCGTCTTAAGCCAAGTAAAATCTTACGTTGCCAACGGCTTGGTGGACACTTTTGCATAGCCAGTTGCGCTGCTTTATAACGCATATCAACAGTCTATTTTTTTGTAATAGCATCATGTAAATCTCCCGAGAAAAAAATTATGCTCTGCGATCCTTTATTTATAAGGCTTGCAGAGCATCAAAAAAGGTTGTGAGTAAAAATGGCATTAAAAACTACTTTTTATTGAGGCTTTTTTTTAATCGATTCCAGCAGGTTAAGCGCTTGCAGCGTGTCAGCAATTGTTAATATAACGCCTTTTTCCCCTTCTAATCCACGCATGTTATTGCGTTACTTTTATCCATAATGGCATTGTCGATTTAGTATTTGGCTGTGCTGAGCAGTCAAAACCTGTGTTTATAGAGAAAGGCAATACCATGGCAGCAGATCCAAAACCAGAAGCCGCTGAAGCGGCACCAAAATCAAAAAAGAAATTGATTATTATCATCGCGGCAGTGGTGTTGCTGGCTGGTGGTGGCGGTGCGGCTTGGTTTTTCACCCAAAGCAAAGCTGACCATAAAAAAGAAGTGAAACATGAGGAGGTTGAAAAAGCGCCGGTTTTTGTCACGCTTGAGACGTTTACCGTGAATTTGCAGCCAGACCCCGATGAGAAGTTCTTGCAGTTAGATATCACCACGCAAGTGGCAACGCCTGAAGCCGCTGAGCAGCTAAAAGCGCAAATGCCGGCGGTGCGCAACCGTTTGTTGATGCTGCTCACTAGTAAACTTGCCTCAGAAATTTCCACAACAGAAGGCAAACAGGCGCTGAGTGAAGAAATTACCGCCGAACTTAAAAAACCGTTTAGTGAAAAAGGCAAGCCGCTCGAAGTTTCAGGTGTTTTCTTTACTTCATTTGTTA
Organism: Pseudomonadota bacterium; assembly: GCA_029549705.1. Classification (GTDB taxonomy): domain Bacteria; phylum Pseudomonadota; class Gammaproteobacteria; order Burkholderiales; family Methylophilaceae; genus Methylotenera. The sequence goes on from JAKPIR010000160.1 coordinate 9,112, forward strand.
TTCAATAAAGACGCGAAATTTTTTAAAGCGAGTATTCCACCGTGGCTGATAAATTTTTATCTCAAGACGAAGTTGATGCCCTGCTAAAAGGCGTGGATGGCGATGACGATGACGGTCAAGCCAAAGGGGATGAGAGTGAGGCTCGCCCGTATAACCTCGCCACGCAAGAGCGCATTGTGCGGGGCCGCATGCCCACGCTTGAAATTATTAACGAGCGCTTTGCACGGTTGTTACGTATTGAGTTGTTTAACTTTTTGCGTCGTGCCGTGGAGGTTTCCGTCGGGCCAGTTAAAATCACTAAATACAGTGATTTTATTCGTAATTTAGTCGTACCCACCAACCTGAATTTAATCAACATTCACCCTCTACGCGGCACAGCGTTGATGGTGTTTGACCCAACTTTAGTGTTTTTAGTGGTCGATAACATGTTTGGCGGCGATGGCCGTTTTCATACTCGTATTGAAGGCCGAGATTTTACTCAAACCGAACAGCGCATCATTCAGCGCATTTTAAATATTGTGTTTGATACCTATGCAAAATCTTGGGAGCCAGTCTACCCAGTGCGCTTTGAATATATTCGTTCAGAAATGAATACCCAGTTTGCCAATATTGCCACGCCCAATGAGGTGGTGGTGGAAGTGACGTTTAACATTGAGCTTGGGCCCGCCAGTGGCGAAGTGCATTTGTGCATTCCTTATTCAATGATTGAACCCATTCGTGATTTGCTTGCATCGCCTTTGCAGGGTGAAGTGTTAGGCGTAGATAAGCGCTGGGTCAAACTCATGACGCAACAAGTGCAGGCGGCTGAAGTGGAAATTGTGACGGACTTAGCAAAAACCAACATGCGGTTGGGTGATGTGCTCAATATGAAAGTGGGCGATGTGATTCCTTTGCAGATTGATGAAGCAGTTGAAGCCAACGTCGATGGCATTCCTGTGATGTTATGCAAGTACGGAATTTTTAACGGGCAATATGCCCTGCGAGTTGAAAAACTGTTGAGATCAAACTCAACCGAATATGTTAAAGGAGAGCCATATGGCGACTGATACAGTAGATGATAATGATGTAGAGGCAATTGCCGATGATGTGTGGGGTGCGGCCATGGCAGAGCAGTCTGCGGCAGAAACCTCTTCTGTGCTGCAAAACAGCAGTGCGGATCAATCACAAGTGTTTACCGAGTTTTCAGCAAAAAATAAACTGCACGAAACCCAAAATGACATTGATTTTATTTTGGATATTCCAGTGCAACTCACCGTTGAACTGGGCCGCACAAAGATTGCCATTAAAAACTTATTGCAACTCGCGCAGGGTTCAGTAGTGGAGTTGGACGGCATGGCGGGTGAGCCGATGGATGTATTGGTCAACGGCTGCCTCATCGCCCAAGGTGAAGTGGTGGTGGTGAATGACAAATTTGGTATTCGCCTCACAGACATTATTACGCCAGCAGAGCGTATTCGTAAAATCAATCGATAACGTTGTGATGAATGCTAAACACGCAACACTAATATTGGCTGGCACGCTTGGTGCGCCACTATACACGTGGGCTGCCACGGCCACCAGCACAGCGCCATCAACCTCTGGCAGTTTATTTAAAGTGTTTTTAGGGTTAGCTGCTGTATTGTTGGTGATGGCGGCCATTACCTGGGCGCTAAAGCGCATTTTGCCAGGCGCGGGTGGACAGCAGTCGGTGATTAAAGTAGTAGGTGGCGTGAGTGTAGGTACCAGAGAGCGCGTGGTGGTGGTAGAAGTGGCAGGCCGCTGGCTGGTCGTGGGCGTTGCGGCAGGGCAGGTGAACGCCATTGCAAATTTAGATAAAGCAGAAAACTTCCAAGAGGCTACACAAAATGCTTCTGTAAATGCAGAGGCTGGCCTGCAAGGGTTTACGCAGTCATTACCGCCGCAATTCTCAACATGGTTAAAAAAGTCAAAAGATAAACTGGCAGCACATGCAAATGCAAAATAAACAATCAAAAATTATCGCATTATTAGGTTTGCTGGCAGGATTATTGCTGCCATTGAGCGGTTTTGCAGAAAATGGTTTGTCAGTCATCAATGCAACACCGGCAGCCGGCGGTGGGCAAAATTATAGCCTAAGTATACAGACTTTAATTCTGCTCACATCACTCACTTTTATTCCTGCCGTTGTGCTGATGATGACAGGATTTACCCGCATCATCATTGTGCTATCGTTACTCAGGCAGGCACTAGGTACACAATCTGCGCCACCCAATCAGGTGATGATTGGACTATCTTTATTTCTAACCTTTTTTGTGATGAGCCCGGTGATCGATAAAATTTACACCGATGCTTATCAACCACTGGCTGAAAATAGGATTTCTACCGAGCAGGCCATCGATATTGGTTCAAAACCGCTTAAAGAATTTATGCTCAAACAAACGCGCGAGTCAGATTTGGCCTTGTTTGTGAAAATGGCGCAAATCGAAAAAATTGACACGCCAGAACAAGTGCCGCTTAAAGTGCTTGTGCCCGCGTTTATGACCAGTGAACTCAAAACCGCGTTTCAAATTGGTTTTGCGATTTTCATTCCGTTTTTAATTATTGATATGGTGGTTGCCAGCGTCTTGATGTCAATGGGGATGATGATGGTGTCGCCCGCCATTGTGGCGCTGCCTTTTAAGCTGATGCTGTTTGTGTTGGTGGATGGCTGGGCGCTGTTGATGGGCTCGCTCGTACAAAGCTTTTTCTAAGTTGAATGGATAGGATAAAAATATGACGCCCGAAAGTGTGATGTCCCTTGGCGGCGAAGCCATGCAAATTACCTTAATGGTTGCAGCGCCAATCTTGTTGACAGTACTCATTATCGGCTTAGTCGTCAGTATTTTTCAGGCGGCCACGCAAATTAACGAGCAAACCCTATCGTTTATTCCAAAACTGGTTGGCGTGTTTGTTGCACTGATTTTCACTGGGCCTTGGATGCTCACCACCATGGTGGACTACATGCACCGCGTATTTACCAGCATTCCGGCAATGGCCAATTAAACTTACTTGCCTTGAAATAACCGTAATATGATTTCTATTAGTAGCGAACTTCTGCAAACATGGATTATTTCGCTACTTTGGCCGCTCACGAGAGTGTTGGGCTTTATTGCCATCGCGCCAATTTTTAGCCACAACGCAATTCCCAACCAAGTCAAACTCGGTTTTGCCATCATGCTCACCCTGATGGTGATGCC
>JAKPIR010000218.1 GCA_029549705.1 Pseudomonadota bacterium
CGTCGTCGCAATTATTGCTATCTTAGCCTCAATTGCGATGCCAGCTTATGATGACTATGTAAAACGCGGAAAGGCGGCTGAAGCCACTTCAACTTTGGCGGATTTACGAGTAAAGATTGAGCAGTATTATCAAGATAATCGCACCTATGTCGGCTTTAACTGTAGCCCTGCGCTTACTTACTTTACGTACTCCTGCACAACACAAACAGCAACGGCATATACCTTAAATGCTGCAGGAAACGCGGCTCTAGGCATGGGTTCTTTCCAATTTACCGTTGATCAGGATAACGCAAGAACTTCTAAGTTTGACAGTGCTACCAGTGTGAACTGCTGGTTAACAAAAAAAGGTGGGTCATGCTAGTGGCTAAAAAAACAGAAGCACAATCAATACAAAAAGGTTTCACATTGGTGGAACTAATGATTGCTGTTTCAATTTTGAGTGTTTTATTGTTAATGGCACTTCCTACTTACCAAGAAATGGTGCAAAACAGTCTGATACGTGGTGCTGCAGAATCCATACAGGTCGGGCTACAACAAGCGCGTATTGAGGCCATTAGGCGAAACGCCCGTGTTCAATTTGTGATGCCCGTTGCGACCAATTCTGCATGGACTATCGGTTGTGTGACCGTTGCTGCAGACTGCCCAGCCATAATTACGGAAAGAAAAAATTCCGAAGGCTCCTCATCAGCAGTCACAGTTACAAGAACACCAGCGGCAGCGACAACCGTCGTATTTGATGGATTAGGTGCAGTATTAGCCAGCCCTCCAGCACTAACGGTTCCGTTTACAAGATTGGTTGTGGACAATCCTAATTTAGCAGCTGCTGACAGCAGGGAGTTGAGAATAGACCTTCAGCAAGGTGGGAACGTACGTATCTGTGACCCAAACCTACCAAGTACAGGTACAGACCCACGTAGATGTTAGGAAATAATTCAAGGATTAGCCAAGTGAAAAAATTATCTACTTTTTATCCCAGCAGGCAAATGAGCCAATTGCGCGAAGTGCAAAAACGTTTCCAAGGCGGTATTGCATTACTTGAGGCTTTAATTGCCATCCTTATTTTTTCAATGGGTGTGATTGCGTTAGTTGGAATGCAAGCAGCAATGAAAAGCAATACTACAGCTTCCAAATTTCGTGCAGATGCAAGCTTTCTAGTTCAGCAAAGGTTAGGCCAGCTGTGGGCGGCTCCAGCAAACCTGGCTGCTTTTGCTGAGACTGATACTGATATTTCAACACTGATACCAGACGGCAAACGAACAACAACAATTACCGATTTAGCAAATCGGCAAGTGACCATCACCGTTTCATGGAAGGTGCCGGGTGATGCGATAACACATAATGAAACTGTACAAGCGCGCGTAAATGTTAATTGATTAAGCACCAAATATACCAACAAGGTTATACAGATGAAGTCAGCAAACATAAATAATAGGTCTCAATGTGCGATAAATATGACGAGACGAAATGGCCAAACTGGATTTAGCCTTATTGAACTTTTGGTGGGGTTAGCGATAGGCGC
>JAKPIR010000188.1 GCA_029549705.1 Pseudomonadota bacterium
TGCGATTTAGATGCTACTAACGGTACTAGTTCTAACTGCAATCCATCAACAATTTCTTGCTTGGTATAGACTCTTTCAGGATTCCATTCAATTAGGCGACATTGGAACGGTTCGCCGACTGAGTTTGCGTATTTCTCTTTACCATTGACGCCTACCGGTAAACGTGCCCAGCGGCTTTGAGCACCTGATGCACCTGCATCACAAAGGCCGGCAGCGATTACAGCATCCAGCAATCGATTGGCTTCGTCACCATTAGTAATAGGTTCCGCTAGAATGATTCCAGCTTGGAAATTACCAGGGCTAGTCTCAATCATGTAAGAAAATTCGAATCCATCAAATCTATCTAATGGAATTTTTGTACCAATATCATCCAGCATTAAAATGTGATAAGCGGTGGAATTGTCTTTACGTGCGTGAATTGCGCCATCATCGCCAAGATTGAAACTTGAGCAGTTGACGTAATTGTTATTGATAGCAGACAAATTATCCGCTTCTTGATCAGCACGTTTAGCTACCCAGCCACCTTTAGTGGGGTCTCCAGGTTTTGAGCAGACAGCAGCATGAGCGCCTTTAGGTATTTGCGGAAAGATAGCTGCAATAAATTCCACATTCGTCACTTGCGAGGCGGTAGTTGGAGGAGGTGAAGGCGGTGAAGGCGGTGAAGCCGGTGAAAATGGTAAAGGCGGTGTGCTCGCATCTGCCGACTGTCCTTCAGCCATATGGGAAACGCCACTTTCTCCGGCTTCACCACCTTTTTCTGGTGCCGTTGCGATTAATTTTGTAGAAGGTTCAGATAAAACAAGTGGTGAAATATGCCCGTTTGGTGTTATAGGTGTTTTATTTTCAGGGTGTTTTTGCATTTGTCTTCCATTCGGCAATTGGCCGTTGTTGTAGGGAAACAAATGTTGAAAGAGCGTTAGACGCTTACAAGTGAGGGCGGAAGTTCTGTGAGACCAGCATAGATAAAGGGTTACAGCGAAATTCTTATGAAAACTTTCGTTGAAAGTTTGAGAGTTTTATCCTAATTTCACGTTTGCCAGGGCTTTTTTAATTGTATCAGCGCTGGGTGGCTTCCTATTTCCACGCTTATGAATACCCACATTGTTTAAAGATTGATAAATTTTATTAGCAAGCAAGTCTCTTTTTGTGAGTAGGGTTGAATCATCTTTAACTAGCTGCCTAGCAAAATATCTCGCAGGTGTGTACCAGGGCTGGATGGCTTCGGGGTCACTTTTATCGACAACCAGCCACTGTTTAGTTTCATTCGCAGGCTGATCCAGTGTTTTTGGAATGCTTGCGTTTAAGTTTTGGGTGTTGCTTAAATCAAAGATTGAAATCCCGTATATCTTTTTCGCCCAGATATTTAGGCTTTTGACTGTAATTTTTGGGCATGCAGGATTATGACTTGAAAGTTTGTTAATTCTTAAATCAGAAACACCCTCTTTGGCAAGTTCATCAATAATGTCGCTACGGTAGCGGCGGGCATTTGTGATTAATTGGTCAGCATTTTTGAGATTGGCTAATTTCTCAGCAATAACCTCTTCTGAGAGTTTTTCCATCTTAGCATTGTTATATTCAACCTCCGCACCATCAGCAATGCTCCATAATATCTCGTCTAAATCATAGACAGAGATACTATCATCTTCAATTTCAGGAAGAGTAACTGATATGCCTAATAATTGCATTACAGCTTCATCAATAGTGCAACTTACAATTTGGTTACTAATAATCTTATAGTTGGCATCAATCATAATGTTGCACTCGAATCGTAGAATTCAAAAATTCATTTTAAAGTATATAGAAAATCTGGCAGCAACGATAAAGATAGATTAAAAGTATCAGAAGTGTCATGGGATTTTCATATAACCTTATAGCTAACTTGAGCTATTGCTATGTTCATGTGATGAAATTAATATAAATAGTGGAGAGGGTAAGCATTCTTACCCAAAAAAAATGGAAATTCTATGACATTCCTTAAACCGGAATTTGCTGTCGTGTTGATGCTTTCGCTTATTGGATGTGCAAGTAGCGATTTTTCGTCGGATAAACAGCCTTTAC